>CAJACJ010000551.1 GCA_903938205.1 uncultured bacterium | reverse complement strand
GTGCATGGAGTTTCTCATAGGGGCAATATGGTAACCATTTCTAGGCTTATGAAATGTCTTGTGGCTTGCCTTGCAAAGCCCTCGTAGAATCGGTTCTTCACCCATGAATCCATTTCGAGCGATTTCCGATTTATTTTCCAATGTCAAGTTTGGAATCATGCTGCTCGCGCTCTTGTTCATCTATATGACGGTAGGCAGCGCAGGAATTGTCTACCCAGTTCATCCCAACATATTCCACCCCGACGCTTGGCGACATTCCATGTTGCGACAGTGGCGTCCGTTTGAGTTGACGGAGTTCGAATGGTTTCATTGGTGGCCCTTTCTAACATTGATGTTGCTGATCGCAGCCAATATTACTTGGACCACGCTGCGGCGAATTCCATTTCGCCCCGTGAACTTTGGCGTGTGGATGATTCACTCCGGCATTCTCACTGTGATCGCAGGAAGCCTTTGGTATTTTTCCACCAAAGTAGAGGGCGACGCGCCTGTGTCGCGACGTGAAGTTCTTTTGGAAGTCACTTCAAGCGATGGCGCCAGCAAGGGCGTTGGAAAAATTCTGGCGTCGCCTGGCAATCAAACACGAATTCAAGTTGGCGCTGAGTCGTGGAGTGTGCAAGTGGCGTCGATTGATCCCAATTGGAAAATGCAAACAGCGGATGCGTTGGGTGAGAGCGCCTACAGCATCATGTTGATTGTGGACGGGCCACGCCAGAAATTTATTCGCCAAGTGATCGCCGGTCGGCCTGATCTTGCGGAGGATTTGCTGTTCACTGGCAATGATCAAAAGCCCGTGGAAAGAGCGGTAAAAGCCAAAGGCGCCGCCATTGTGGAGCCACTCTTTGTGGCGCGCGTGGAGTACGCCAGCCAACATTGGTTCTATCTGAAAAATGATTTGGAAAAATCATGGGCGTTGTATGTGCGCAAGCCTGGCGATACCTCGTGGTGCGAGCGGCCCATCAACGGCCTTCCATTTTATAACGATTACATTTCCGATCGCTCGCAGATTTTTTCCGCCGCCGCCGATGAGCCCGTTGATCCAATCGATGTCTCCATTCCCGCCGTCGCGGCCAACGATCCGTTTCCAAACGTCACATTTTCAGCGACTGGTTACCTGCGTTACGCCGTGGAACAAAGTCGCATAGCGCGCGGGCTCGCCGACAGTCCTCTGAATCCATCCATGCGCGTTCGTGTTGAGTCCGCCACTGGAACTATTCGTGACTTCACGCTTGCGGCATTTGATCCGCGCACGCGCACATCAGAAGGCGACCTGATTCGATTTCGATTTGTGGATTCCGCCGCCATGCTTGCGCAACGAATGCATGAAGCGCGCGTGCAATTCACGCTGGATGGTGTGGGCGACATTCTTGTGGATCTGTCCGCCAAACCTGGCGCGGATGGTTTCATTCCCATTGGTTCAGTGGAGCGTGGCTACGGTTTTAAATTAGCCGGCGCGCAAGACGACATGGTTCTTTCAGGCGGTGAAGTGAGCGTTGCGATTGTTGACATGAAGACGCCGCACGGTGAATTTCGCCGCTGGATCTTCAAT
>CAJACJ010000550.1 GCA_903938205.1 uncultured bacterium | reverse complement strand
GTCCGGTGCGCAAGTCACCGCGGTGGCCGTTGCTGACTCCCAGTAATCCAGTGACATTGTGTGGCAGCTTTGTGCCGCAACCAAATCGGTCAAGATCCACGGAGGAAAAGTAATACTCCAAGCTGATACCTGCGCCAACCGGACCAACTGCCGCAAGAATGCGTTCAAGAATGGAATTAGTTGGATCGGTGGTTGGGTCGTAACTCACCAAGAAAGCGCGGCGATCAAGGTGCAGACCGCGCGTGATCGAACGCCGTCCCACAAATGCGCAAGCGTTCGTGCAGTGGCCATACTCCGGACGTGGTTGTGCAAGATGGGCGGCGCGTTCTTCTACATGACGGAGCGCGTCGTCTGGCGAAAGTCCAAGTGGCGCGCTTTCAAATCGACGCACTCGTTCAAGGGCGCTGTGACGTCGAGCGATTTCAAGGGCTCGCCATGCGTCAGCAAACGGGGCCGCGCTGGCCGATGGCAACTCTTCTAAATCAAAGCACTGCACTGCATCATTTGCTGTGTCGTGAAGCGCGCCAACAAACCACGTGTCAGAGGGAATGTCAATTCCAATTGCTCGCAGTGAGTCACGCACATCGTTCCGATTGGCAAGATCGGCAAAGAGCCGTGCGTTTGCGCCACCGCGTCGACCACCACAGGCGCCGCAGTCGTGAGCAGACTCATGCGGATTATTCAGGCTGGTGGAGCCATGCCCAAGCACCAAAATAATTTTCGAAAAGTTTCCAACAATCCCAATAGATCGCAACATGCCAGCAACTCGATCCGTGGCCTCTTGCAGTGAGAAGCCCATGGGCTTTCCTGCTCGGGAAAGTGGCGCCGACGGTTCTTGTCGTATTCCACCAAGGCGGGTGTCTGGCCGAGGTGCCAAGTGTGTTTCGATTCGATCGCGAATATCAAGGGACGTGCGAGGCGCCAACACTCGCAGCACAGCTGCGATACCTGCAATCGGACCAAGTAGTAGTGAAAGACCAGCTCCACCCGTCAGCGTTCGTGACCAAGACGCCGCTGCACGTTCGATCCCATGCCACTGATCGCGCAGAACAGCGCGGCGCTCATGCCAACTGAGTTGCGTAAGGACCGGTTGCTCGTGAACTTCGTGCGCGGGTATGACAACGACGGGACAGTGCGCCGCTGGCTCATGGTCGTACAGACCGACATAATCAATGGCCATGCCAAAGAATCCCGCTGCGCCGAAAGTGACAAACGCAGAATCTTGTTCCTCAAGCGCACGTCGAATAGATTCTTCGCGCTCATCAATACAGAAAATAAATTGAGCGCGTGCGCGTTGCGTATGCGTCGGAAACTCCATGCGGCGTCTATTCGCAACTGCTCCAAGAATGGCGCGGCGGTATCGACTTTCGTACGCCTCAAGCCACACCTGACCGCGCGCACCATTATGAAAGGTGGACGTCTCGTGCCAAAGCGTGGCAAGAGATTCATCGTTCATTTCGCACACTTGCTGCGGCCGCGCACCGGCGACGCGCGCCAGATTCCATAGTAAAAATGCACTTGAGGTAGTGGCAATTGGTTCAGGTAGCGGAATCTGCTTGGGCAATAATTTCCAAGAAGTTGGAAGCAGCGCTTCACATGCCGATCGCTCCGCCGCATGGCGATCAAAGACCATTCGTACGGCGATGAATTCAGCTAAAGAGATCGGGCAGTGTG
>CAJACJ010000549.1 GCA_903938205.1 uncultured bacterium | reverse complement strand
CAAGCGCATCATGCTTGGTCGCTTCTCTGTTGAGACCACCAACATGCTCACAACCGATGTGCTGACTATTCAGTTCAAAGGCAACGTCACCATGAAAGTGAATGGCACAACCGCGGGCAGTGGAACTACATCGCAGCCCTTCTTCGATGAGACATTTACCTACGGGTACGTGCCGGCTCCAGGCGCATTTGCGCTGCTGGGTCTTGCGGGCTTGATGGGTCGACGCAGACGCTGAGGCGTTAAGCGCAGAAGTTCAAACACACATTTATTGAAGTGCGTGCTTTGTTCAAGTACGCACTTTCATAATTATTTCACAAAACTTTTTTGAAAAACTTTCCCGAAACTATGTACTAAAACTATTTACTCAAACACACCATTCACTTTTTTACAAATTTATTTCCTTCCATTTTTTAGAAAGCCTTCACATGCAACTTAAACTCACATCCTTATCGTTCGTGGCTCAGTCTTTTATTATTGTTGCCGCATGCGTGGCCGCGCCTTCTGTTGCGCTGGCGGATAGCGATGCCGTGTATGCGTGGGGTTGGGAGGGAGAAAGTCACTCTTACTATGGTGATACTCCGAGCGACGGCCGATGCACTACTCCCGCTGCTGCCCGCTTTGGCGTTACTGCAATAGCTAGCGGTTTCGACCACACTATCGCCTTAAAGGGTGACGCTGTTTTGGCTTGGGGTTACAACGGCCAAGGTCAATGCAACATTCCTGCTGCAGCACAATCAGGCGTGATCGCTATTGCGGGTGGCGACACTCACACTGTGGCTCTTAAAAATACTGGTGCCGTTTTGGCGTGGGGTTCCAACTACCAAGGTCAATGCACCATTCCTGCCTCTGCCAATAGCGGCGTTTCTGCGATCGCCGGTGGTTTGCTTCACACCATCGCTCTGAAGGGTGGCGAGGTTCTGGCTTGGGGCTGGAACAACTCTGGCCAATGTGACGTCCCAACTGCTGCCCAATCTGGTGTTTCCGCAATCGCTGGTGGCACCATGCACACCATTGCTGTAAAGAATGGCGCCGCTTTGGCCTGGGGCTACAACAATTTCGGTGAATGCAACATTCCTACTGCTGCACTAACGGGCGTGACTGCTGTCGCGGGCGGTGACCACCACACCCTCGCCTTAAAGGGTGGCACCGTTTTGGCTTGGGGTCACAACAGCTCCGGTCAATGCGACATACCTGGGGATGCGCAATCGGGCGTTACCGCTATCGCAGCTTGCATGAATCACAACCTTGCTCTTAAAAATGGTGCTGTCATTACTTGGGGTGAAGACATCGAAAATAGAGGTCCCTATGACACTATTATCCGAAGACCAACAAGTGCGAACGCCGGCGTTGCGGCCATTGCCTGCGGCTATAACCACGACGTCATCATCTCTGTCGGTCCTGATTGCGACGGCGACGGTGTTACCGACCACGCCGAAATCGTCGCCGGAGCCGCGGACTTAAATGCAAACGGAGTTCCTGACTCGTGTGAAGCTGACTGCAATGGCAACAGCCTGCCTGACGGTTATGAAATTTCCCAAGGCACCGCACATGACTACAACAATAACGGCGTGCTGGACAGTTGCGACATTGCGGCCAATCCCGCGCTTGATCGCAACCTGAATGGAATTCCGGACAGTTACGAGATTGCGCAGAATGCTGCGCTTGATCGAAACCTCAATGGCGTACTTGATAGTTACGAAATTGCGCAGAACCCAGCGCTTGATCGCAACCTGAATGGCGTGCTTGATAGTTACGAAATTGCGCAGAACCCAGGGCGCGATTCAAACTCGAACGGCATTCTGGATCTTGTAGAACTTGCTGCGTCCAATGCACAAGTCACCGCACTGACCGCGCAACTGAATTGCGGCGACCTGGATGGCGATGGCGAGGTGAACAGCGCGGATGTTGGTTTGCAGTTGATCAACTACGGACCATGCGCGCCGTGAGTGGTGCGTGATCAGCAGTGATTGAAAGTAAATACAACCGCACGGCCCTAAGAAGCCGTGCGGTTTTTTTGTGCGGGGCGCAAACAAGCGCGCATTCATTGGAATCGCTTACGGCGTGGCGCGCGCAATAGCCACGTTGGAAGCGGCCGCCAGCAATTGCTTTGGTAATTTTTTGTTTGGCTCGCGCTTGTTGGCTTCGCTTAAGAAACGAACAGCCTCCGCACGATCACCATTTTGCATTGCGGCCACGCCAAGAAGCACCCAACCATCGGCGCTGTCTGGTCGCGCCTGAGTGAGAACGTGTCCAGCATCATTCATGCGCGCCGTGTCGCCAATGCGCATGGCGGCAAGACCAAGCACGCTGGCATTTCGTCCGTCGCCGTCGGTTTGTGTACGCAACGTCAACATTAAATCACGCGCGTCGCGGGCGCGGTCCATCATGAGCAAGCAGCGCGCGCGCAAGCGAACCAGTTCGGTGGATTTTGCGGAATCTTTCAGCGCCTCATCTTCAAGCGCATCAATGCAGCCCACCCAGTTGCCCTGCTCAAATCGAGTCACGGCAATTTCTTCAACCAGATGTTGCGCCTTGGTTGGCTCGGTGCGCAAACGT
>CAJACJ010000548.1 GCA_903938205.1 uncultured bacterium | reverse complement strand
GGCCGGCGTCGATTTGAGGATGTCAGGCGCGAGATCGCAGTGCAACGCCAAGTTGAGTTTCAATCAGCCCAGCGACGTGTTGATGCTGGCGAGAGTA
Source organism: uncultured bacterium (assembly GCA_903938205.1). GTDB lineage: Bacteria > Planctomycetota > Phycisphaerae > Phycisphaerales > SM1A02 > SYAC01. The sequence goes on along the minus strand of CAJACJ010000548.1, from coordinate 7,215 downwards.
AAACCTTTGTTTTTAGCGACTTATTAGCTGCAAAAAAGCTTGGCGGAACAATGTCGCTGCGATATTTTTTCCACGCCGGAGGCAGCGATTCGCACTCATCGTTTCCAGTGATTTTTAAATTCGCCGATGGATCGTGGGTCGATCGCATGTTCATTCCTGCTCAAGCGCACATTCTCATGGTCCCCACAACTTTAATTGACGCCGATGGGAACTTGAAAGTTGAAGTCATGAATTTGAAATACGACACCAAGGAGAAAAATTTTCTTCCAGGTCCGTTCACATTCAACTGGGACCAGGACAATCTTGAAATTTTGTATCGTGTTGGTGGCTTTGAAGGAAACTATTTGCGGGGCATGATTGTGAATTTGGTCAAGTTGTCATTCTTAGCCATGTTGGCGGTATGTTCAGCCACCACGCTTAGTTTTTCCGTGGCATGCCTGCTTTCATTCTCTATTTTTCTTGGTGGAAGCTTGGCGCCATTCTTGCAACAAAGTCTCATGTACTGGACTTCCGGCGCGGATGCTGGCTCCATTGAAAGCATTATTCAAGTTGTGGTACGCACCATTGCGGTTGTGGTTGAATTCGCGCTCCGTCCATTCGGACAAACCAGCGCTAATGATCTTCTAGTCCGGGGTAGAAATGTAAGTTGGGATCGATTGACGCTCGCGGTTTTTGTGATTGGTATTGCTTGGACAGGCACCACGCTCATCATTGGTTGGTTGGCGTTTCGCCGCAAGGAATTGGCTGTTTATAGCGGGCAAGGATGAGCCATGATTGATCGACTCATTCAATTTGCGTGTGTAATTGTTTTCACCTGCGGCGCTGCGATCAGTGGAGTTTTTGTTCCAAACCTTTTGCAGCAAGCCACCACTGAAGGGTTGCGCTACACGGCAGATCCCGTTGAAGGCGCGCCTCCAATTATTGTCATTGGCACGGCCATTGGTGCGCTTCGAGGTCTATTGGCGGATTATTTATGGATTAAATTGCAGGCGCAAAAAGACCAGGGACTTTTTTACGAGGCCATGGCTGACGCCGACTTGATCACCAAATTACAGCCGCGCTTTGCGGAGGTGTGGGGTTTCCATGGGCACAACATGGCGTACAACATTTCCGTGTTGACCAATACTCCCGAGGAACGTTGGGCCTGGGTGAACGCTGGAATTGATTTGGTACGAAACAGGGGACTTCGTTACAACCCGAATGATCTTGGTCTGAACAAGGAATTGGCGTTTTGGTTCTCGCACAAAATAGATGGGGTTTCCGATGACGCCCACTTGTATTACAAACGCGAGTTTGCCAAGGAATGGTTTTACATTCTTGGTTCGCCGCCATTTGACCAAGTTGAGCGTGAGAAGTGGATGAGAACCATTGCAAACGCTCCTGACACTCTTGAGGAACTGGAGCATAAAAATCCTGAAGTGAAATCCCTGATTAATGAATTGACAGCCGAATTTGCGCCTTTTGACAAACAATTTCGATTCAAGTTGGACAAGGAGTTTTTGATCAACTTGGGAAAGTGGATGGCGGTCAAGACATCGCCGTATGCCAAAATTCTCAATCTTGAAAAGAAATTTAAAGCCAGTGATCCAATTTTTATCGCCTTTGATCGTGTCTTGTCAAAGCCTGATCAGCAAGCCGGAATCAATGCGTTGTTGCCATTTTTGCGCAAGCGTGCCTTGATAGACGATTACAACATGAACCCCGCCAAGATGGCTGATTACACGCGCGACTATGGTCCGCTTGATTGGCGGCATCCTCAGGCGCATGCTTTTTATTGGAGCAAACTTGGTGCAGAACAAGGAGAGGCTCGCTACGGCGCGCCGGACAACGCGTACAAAGTCATGAACAATGATCGCATGACTATTCAAGCCATGCAGGCAATGAATCACTCCGGACTCATGGCTATTGATCCGTTTTCAAATGACAATCCAACTCGGTTGCAGGACAATCGCTGGATTAAGTCGATTGAAAAATATTTTTTGCAGCTCTATGAAAAGCATTACGGTTCACGCGGTGCGGGTGGCGACACCTTCTGTGACTTCCATGAGAACTTCATGTCGCAGGCAATTCGCCAGTTGTATCGAGTGGGCGATTACGCGGGGGCCCAGGAAATCCTTGAACATTTGGACAAACTGTACGGCCGTGGAGGCTTGATTCCCAACAATAAATACGAGAAGTCGCTTGAAGATTTTGTGCGCGACGCAACATATGGTGAATATGACATGGTGCCCGATGTGGCGCGCACGGATGTGTACGCGGTCTTGCAGCGAGGATTTCGTGAGGGACTTCTCATGGGTCGCAAGAAAATTCTTGATGAGAGTTTGAAGTTCGCCAAAGATTTGACGGATTACTTCCAAGGCAATCGATACACCGACTTTGTGAACAAGTTTGGTGAGAAGCGCATGGCCGATCTTGTGGGTGACATTCGCCGCAGTGTTGAGGATGTATTGATTGCGCTGTTGCGCGACAACAATCAACCGTTGTTTGATCGCCTGACTATTTACAACCGCGCTTCGGAAGAGCAACGGCGCATGGTGTATGACGCGGTGAAGGATCAAATTGGCTCAGAACTCAAAGCAAGTCCTTTAAGCGAAGCCATGCCACTGTCCGCGGCGCTTCCGGAACCACCAGAAATGGAAGCTTATAGAGCCTTGCAAGCCGAGGCGGCGCGTGTGCGCAAAGAAAGTCTTGACAATCAAAACAGGTCGGAAACACAGCGAAAATGAGTGAAGTTGTAATACCACCGGCCGTGATCGCTATTGGTCGAAATTATCCAGAGCATGCGCAGGAAATGGGCGGCGCCGTGGACCCCAATCCAATCGTCTTTATGAAAAATCCGGCTTGCGTGATTGGTGACGGGCAAGCGATTGTCATACCCGCAATTTGTGAGAGGCCTGCGCCACAAGTTGATTGGGAGGGCGAGTTGGCGATTGAAATTGGAACGACGTGCAAGAATGTCAGAGAGGGTGACGCGCTGGGCATGGTTCGCGCCTACCGGGCGGCCAACGATGTCAGCGCGCGTTGGTGGCAAAAGCAGGGATCGGGTGGACAGTTTTGTCGCGGAAAAAGTTTCGACACATTCTGTCCGCTATCTCAACCCACTCGAGCCGAGCGTGTTGCCAATCCTCAACTGTTGCGCATTGTCACTCGCGTGAATGGCGAAGTAATGCAGGACGCGTCAACGGCGGATATGTATCACTCGGTCGCAAAAATAATATCGGTGCTCAGTGATGGAACCACGCTGCTTGCGGGCACGATCATTCTCACCGGCTCGCCCGCAGGGGTTGGCGCGGCCAGAAAACCGCCTGTTTTCCTTAAGAATGGCGACATTGTTGAGGTTGAAATTCCAGGCGTGGGTCGCGTGCGCAACCCTGTGCAAAGCGAAAAATGAACACGCCAACGCCGCGAATTTCTTTCGCGGCGCGTGGATTTATATTGCTGGTTCGTGGCTACCAAATTGTTCTTTCGCCACTGCTTGGTGGGCGTTGCCGATTTGAACCTTCGTGTTCTTGTTATTCAATAGAGGCGTTTCAAACGCACGGCGCGTTGCGTGGATTGTGGTTGACTATACGAAGAGTTACGCGCTGTCATCCTTGGGGTGGTTCTGGGTTTGATCCGGTTCCAATTTCATGCAGCGGATCTCCAGTTTGCGCAGCGCGCCCATCAACGTCTCTTGATATTCCTTCAACTGTTTTGGCTCATGCGGGCGAACCACAATCACAACATCAAGAGAAGTCGGCAACTGTTTTTGCCAAAGACGAAAACCCTCGCGCAACAAACGTTTGATGCGATTGCGACGAACCGCTGTGCCAACTTTGCGCGGCAAGCTCACACCAATGCGTGTGTGCGTGAGACCATTGGACAATGCGTAGATGGTGAGAAACCCCAAATCCACTCTCTGTTTACCTGCGTAGACGCGGCGAAAATCTCGGTCAAGCCGCAGTCGCATTTTTGCTGGAAATCGCAGTGAATGAACGGGTTTCATGAAATTTCCAATTCGCGTTGGTAGCGATTCATAAGCGAAGCGCGCGAGATAAGTCCCTTGACTTGAGCTGGTGTGTCGCGTGACAGAACGGTCAATCTCTCCACATCATGGCGACTAAATCGGTCAAGCGCCACATCGAGCGTTTCATTTTCAAACACCACTGGCAAATCGTCGCGCGTCACTTCATCCACGCTCAGAAGGGAAATGACTTGGCGATTCACAAGCGCCTGCCGTAAATCATTTGATGTGACCATGCCGCGATACGTTCCGTCTTCGTGTAGCACAACAAAATCATCCACGCCATGCTCAGCGCTGATGCCAATCACTTTGGACAACTCATCGTCCGCCGACACGGTGATGGCCTGGTCCAGTGGAAGATTAGAAACGCGTAGCCGTCGCAGCACCGTCAAGTCACTCATGCCACCAAGGCGAATTCCAAGCGATGCAAGCTCCGCGGTGTAAATACTGTCTCGGTAGAGCACGCGGCTGGCCAACGCGGCAATCACGGCGGTCAACATAAGCGGCAGCATGATGCTGTAACTACGAGTGAGTTCATAGACCAACAACACGCCCGTCAACGGCGCGTGTGTGGTTGACGCAAGCATGGCCGCCATGCCAACCAATGCGAGATGGGTGGGTGGTGGGGCACTTGTAAATCCCGCTGCGTGCAGAATCATGCCGAAAGCGCCGCCACTCATGGCTCCTAGAAGCAGGCTTGGCGCGAACAATCCGCCCGCGCCACCGGAGCCAAGCGTCAGGCATGTGGCGATCATTTTCAACAAAAGGGCAATGCAAATACCGCCGGCGATCCAAAGCATTTCCAAACTCGCTCCTCGCAATGCGGGTTCGTACAGTGTTCGATCAAGCAATTCGCGCGTTGCCGCATATCCCGCTCCGAAAAAAGGTGGATAGTCCACCAAATCCGATTTGTGAACAAGACTCCACGCCGCGCCAAGACAGCCAAGAAGAACCGCACCCATGAGTGGTCGAAGTAGTTTGGGAACGGGAATGCGCGCAAAAAGTTTTTCACTGAGAGGCAGCATGCGAATGAATGCAACCGCGATCAGCGAGGTCAACAAGCCAAACGCCACATAAAATAATGTTTGACCAATCGTGAATGATTCCGATTTGTTCTCGAAGAATTCAATGCCCACGCCAAACAAGGGTTCGGAACTGCCCAACCACATTTGCGCGGTCGCCGCACTGACCACGCTTGCAATAACAATGGGGGTGAAAGTACGCAGCGAGAAGTCGCGCAAGATGACTTCCATGGTGAAAAAAATCGCGGCCAGAGGCGCGTTGAACACGGCCGCAAGTCCGGCCGCGGATCCGCATCCAAGCAGTGTGGCAGCGCTTGCGCCATCACCTTTCAGCCAACGAGAAATATTGCTGCCAACGGTGGCGCCAATCGTGACGATCGGTCCTTCTGGCCCCGCACTTCCGCCAGAACCAATCGTGCATGTGCTGGCCAACCAATGTCGAATACCTAAGCGAATAGGCAAATTGGATTGCTCGCGATTCACAGCCAACATGACGCGTGTGACTCCGTGTCCGCGAAAATTTGTGGGAAAGATCCAGAACACACATGCGGTGAGCAGCGCGCCCACGCAAGGCGCCACTAGCAAAAGAATGTGACTGAGTCCGGCGTATTCCTTGCCTAAAAATTCGGGCAAGCGCTCCAGCCAGCGAATTGGAAGGATGAATCCAATTGCGGCCGTTCCCATGACAATTCCAATGCCGCCCGCGACAAGCACCAGCCACCATTCGCGGTCAAGGCCAAGGCGTGTGCGCAGTCTATTTGTGAGCGATCGAGCGAGCATGAGTGAACGCAGGGTAACCCGCAATGGTCGCATGATGACTCTGTTTCACGCACACGGTGGAAAGTGTTTGATTGCGCAAATTCAAGGTGTTCGACTGGATTGAGGAATTTTGTTACACTATTCGGCTCGCCAAAGTGGCGAATTCTTCGAACCATATTGGAGATCTGAACATGATTGAAGCTCTTTTAAGCGATGAGATTGTGGAAAAATTCGGTGGTCGTTTCAAGTTGACCTCCTTGATTCAGAAACGCCTGAAGGAAATCATTGAAGGCGCTCGCCCGCTTGTTGATCGAAATAATCGCAGCGATTTGGAAGTTGTTGTCGCTGAGATCATGGAAGACAAGATCACCATTGATTGGGAGAAGAGCAATTTGCCCAAGCCACCTGCGGTGAAGCGCAAGTAATTTCTTGGGAATTGAATTTGAATTATTCAAACGCTTGGCGTGAAAAAGCCAGGCGTTTTTATTTTCGGAAAGAACACACTGACGTACGTCGCGCGCGATGACATAGATCAATCGGGTTCCAATGATCACCCAAGCGCGAAGAAAACGGAGAGGGTGGGATTCGAACCCACGAGTAGGCAAGCCCACTATCCGTTTTCGAGACGGGTCCCTTCAACCGCTCAGGCACCTCTCCGGCTTGATGGGAACGCAAGTATGACGCTTGAAACGAATCTGGTCAACGATAGAAATTATGGAATTACGCCACTCACGCCGTGGTGGCTTGCGTTGCGGGAATCCATCCTGTTTTCCCATCGCCTAGGCGAATAAGCAACCAGCCAGGACGACGTTCAAGCACGCGAAATTCAACGCCTTGTGAAAGCGGTTCAGCGAATTGAGGATCAAAGCCGTCTCCATTGCCTTTGCGAACCATGACGCCATCGCTGGTGGTGACGCCTTGCGGCCACAGTTTTGCCGCGGTCATGTCCGTGGCAACGGTCGCGCCCAAAATGACGCCGCAGAGCGCGCAACCCCAAGCGACGCGGCGAAGCAGCACGCGCGAGGTTTCATGTTGAACGTCCACTGATTTGTTCAACAAGATCGCTGCGATTGTCCAAGCGATGATCCAGAACATTCCAGCAAGAGTGAGGCGGCTATTGAAAGAAATCATGTGCCACCAAGCTGAAACATCCTCCATTAAAATGCCGCCGCCGACATCAAATCTATCTTTCACCAAACTGCGCGCATGGGCTAAATTGGATTGCAACTGCGAGTCTCCCGGCATGATGCGCTGCGCTTGCAAGTATGAGCCAATGCCGCTGCCGATTTGTTTGGCTTGCACTTGCGCGTTGCCAAGGTTGTATAAAAGTTGACCGTTGGTCACACCACTCTTGGCGATTTTGTCGAACTCATTGGCGGCCTGCGTGAAATATTTTTGGGCAGCGGCGGGATCTGTTCGAGCGCTTTCAAT
>CAJACJ010000547.1 GCA_903938205.1 uncultured bacterium | reverse complement strand
GGTCCCGCGGTCAATTTAAATTCAGTGGCGTCATCAACGGTGCCATCAATTTCCTGCACCAACACGCCGCCAGGCACGCTTCTCAGTTGCAACGCATTGGACGTGGCGCGGCGCATGGAACCCACCGCAAGCAAGCGGACATTTTTCCACCTTGCGGCCAAAATCGCTATGGCTTCTGGCTCAAAAGATTCAGCAACCACCACTTCTAAAAAGCGGTCGGGCTTGGCAATGTTCGTGGCATCAGCAGCGGTAAGCCGCGCGGAAATTGCAACGATTCCGCCGTAGGCCGCCAATGGGTCGCCCGCGTACGCCTTGTCAAAAGCATCCGCGGCGTTCGCGCCAATCGCGGCGCCGCACGGATTTGTGTGCTTCACCACGCACGCCGCAACCTGATTCGCGCTTGTGCTTTTTGTTTTTGACGCGCCTACATGTGTGTTGGATTCACCCGTATTTGTAATGGACCCATCCGAAGCTGGGCTACTGTTCGCCACGTCAGCAAGCGTAATGGATCCATCCACGGCTTTCGCGCCACTGTTCGCAGCGGCGTCGTTTGCATTCAAGTTATGAGTGGTCAACGCCACCAAATCTTTGACCAACTCAAACGCCGCCGCAGCGTCCAAAATATTGTTGTACGAAAGCGGTTTACCTTCCACGGTTTGCGCGTCAACAATCGCGCCGTCCGCCTCCGCCATATTGCGATACAAAGCCGCTGTTTGATGTGGATTTTCTCCATAACGCAATTGCGCTGAGCGTGTCAAAGACACTTGAATTGTGTCAGGCATTTCGTCGGCGGATCCCAAGGACTCTGTTTCTACAAGCGATTTCTTTGCGCCCAATTCCGCATGCGATTTTGTTGGCGCTTTCGCATGCAATTGCAAATCCGTTGGCGCGCTTGCTGCAACTGTATTTGAGCCTTTATTCGCCCCATCGCGAAGCATCCACGCAGCGATCATGGTGTCATACTTCGCGGTGTGATCAAATGCCTCGGCCGCTAATTGCTTGCGTAGCGGCAGTGTGGTGGCGCCACTATTTGCAGCCATCTCATTCATCACTCTTGCATATTGATCTGGCGCGGTCACCACCGTTACAAATTCATAATTTTTTGAGGCGCTGCGAATCATCGCCGGTCCACCAATATCAATTTGCTCAATCGCCTCTTCTTCGGTGACGCCAACTTTTGCAATGGTGTTGGCGAATGGATACAAACTCACGCACACCAAATCAATCGGCTCAATTCCATGCTCTTTCATGGCCGCAACATGCTCAGGCATATCGCGCCGGCCCAGTAATCCGCCATGCACGCGCGGGTGCAGTGTCTTTACGCGGCCGTCCATCATTTCTGGGAAGCCAGTTAATTTTTCAATGGCCACAACCGCAATACCCGCGGCCATAAGCGCTTTTGCGGTTCCGCCCGTGCTCACAATTTCAACGCCGTTGGCCGCCAATGCTTTCGCAAATTCCACCACTCCACTCTTGTCACTCACAGAAAGAAGCGCGCGTTGAATTGGCTTTATCTGGTTCATGCGGCGGATAAATGAATCGTAATTTCGTTTTTGCAGGCGCAATTACGCGCGCGAAAGAATCAGGGAGTGCTCTCGCCCGCGCCAGGCGCTTCATCTTTTGCAGGCTCGGTGGAAGGGGCGTCGGTATTTGAATCTGCGCCAACCTCTTTGACGGCCGCAGGAATTGTTTGTGGCGCAACAGCGGGCTTCATCATTTCAATCGGCTTCAACTGCTGCACGCGGCCGTCATCGCACAGCAACATAATTGTTCCGTCCATTGAAGCGGTCGAAGCCACCCATTTCGCGCTTGGAAACTGCGCTGACGCGGTTATGCCGCCAGCTTTTGTCTCCACCAAACTCATGGTGCGGCTCGCATCATCCCACGTAATCAAGCCATCTTTGGTGCGCGTGATTGCGTTGCCGGTGGCCTTTGATTTCCACATAACCAATCCATTTACTTTGTCGCCAGGCGCGGTGCTAAAGGCCATCAATCCCTGTTCGGGAACTTGCAACACCACCATGTCGCCAACCGCAAGCGGGGGGTTGGTCAACGCAACTTGGTTAAACCAATCCCACTTTGATAATCCGGAAGACAAATCAATGGCGTGTAGTGATTGATCTTTGCCTGCCACGTACGCAATGCCCTCACTTACGGATGGCTTGCTTACAAAGGGCGCGTTACTTTTGTATTTCCAAATGGGTTTGGAATTGGTCGCGTCGTACAGACAAATTTCACCGCCAGTGCTCACCGTTAAAATTCCAAAGCCACTCACAAACACGGGCGGCGTTATCACTTTGCCAACGGACATGGCTCCAAATGCTTCAATACAACGGGCGCTTCTGCGTTGACCGCGCTTTTTATTAGAGTCGTAGTCGCCAGCCGCGGTACGCTTGGATGCGACATCTGTGATATTGGATTCGACCAGTTTCATCCAAATCACACGGCCTTCGGAATCACCAAATACCACATAGTCGCCGCTGGTTGCGCCCGCAGTCGCAGGAACTCTTCGCAGTGATTCTTGAGTCAACAATGTTCCATTGCTGTCTTCAAAGGCAACAGTGGCGGCATCGGTCAGCGCCACAGCGGCCGATGTGATGCCCGCGGGCAGCATGTTGACGCTAAAAATTTTGTCCAACTTGCTCTGCGTGGATCCTTGCCACAAAACAACGCCAGTGTCGGATTTCACGCGCGTCACTATGCCGAATTGATCCCATGCAAAAATTTCCTTGTCATCAAGGCTCATTCCAATAATTGGGCTAGCCGATTTATGAGGAATATTTGTTTGCCACAGATTGCGCAATCCAAGTGGCGTGATGCTTTGTGGGCTGGCAATAAAGTTTGCCACTGCCTGATTCTTCATCGTGTCTAAATTATTTTTTAACGTGGACGATTGTTCAGTTGGTTGAACGCTTCCTTGGGATCTGTCATAGCCATCTTGCGCCAGTGCCGCGCAAGTCATAAGTGAACTCGCTATGAAAGCCATGTTGGCACAAGTTGAAAATTTGAACTGGGTCATTGAAATTGGTTCCACAACAAGAAGTGCGTTTAAGAGTTTGAAAGTGTATAGAAAATGCTCCAAGCAATTGTGCGATCCAAGTGTGGCCATAGAACATCTATCATCAAGAACACATCTGTCGCCCAAAGTTCACTTGGTCGTTTCGGTGCATACGCTAAAAAATTTGTCCTAAAAAGGAGATCAGCCGAACCCTTTCTGAGTCTCGGCTGACCGCCCTTTCCCTTATTCCCTCAACCTGCTCGTTTCGCTTAAATTGGCACTCGGCTTTTCAGCCCAGCGACCAGAGAGAGTTCCCTTTCCCTCATAGTCTTAATTTTGATTAGAGGTCCCTTTTCCTCACCTCAAAAGCCAAACAACATTTCGCGATTCAAACAAGTGAAGTAAGAATCTAATCTTACAGAAATATATTCGCATGTAAACCGCAAAAGTGTTCCTGAACTATTTGATTTTTTAAAATTATTTTTAGCCCTTTCCAATCCCCATATTTGAGCTTAAAAAGGCACTTTTGGGCTCTGCCACCGCACTGGAAAATCAAAAATATCGCTTCAATCCTGTTGATTTTCGACCCAATCCTGGATTTAAGCCTTGTTTTGAGGAAAATTCCATTCAATTCCAGGTTCATAGCCCAACAACGCATACAGCTCTTTGCGCGTCTGCATTTGGGGCAGGACATTCTTTACTGATTCATGTTGTTTCAGGGAAGCCAATCCGCGGGTCACTTCACCCATGGCCAGTCGCATCATGCTCAGCGGATAAATCACCAGCGAGTACCCAAGTTCGCCAAACGTAGTTGCCGAAATATCCGGCGTCTTTCCAAACTCCGTCATGTTGGCCAGCAAATATCCAGGCGAGCCTTTGGCAAAATCTTTGAACTCAACTTCGCTTTGCAGGCCCTCAGGAAAAATGGCGTCTGCGCCCGCTTCTCTATACAGGTTCGCGCGCTTCAGTGCGTCGGCAAAATCCGTCACGTGACGCGCGTCAGTGCGCGCGATAATCACAAAGTCGGAATGCAATTTATATTTCGCCATCGCGCTAATTTTGTCAGCCATGTCCGCTGCGCTGATTAATTCTTTACCGTCCAAATGTCCGCAGCGCTTTGGAAAAACTTGGTCTTCAATGTGCAGCGCAGCTGCGCCCGCGCGTTCGTATTCCACAATGGTTCGCACGCAACTTTCCACTTCGCCGTAGCCAGTGTCGGCGTCGGCAATCACGGGCAAGCCGCTGGCGTCCGCAATTTCGCGAATCGTTCGGCACATTTCCGTCAGCGTAATGAGCCCAATATCTGGAAAGCCAGCCACATTCGCTGTGGCACCGCCAGATATATAAACCGCTTCAAAACCAGCGTTTTTAACAGCTTTTGCAACAAGAGCATTAAACGCGCCTGGCGCCATGACAACACCTTTGTCCATCAACGCGCG
>CAJACJ010000546.1 GCA_903938205.1 uncultured bacterium | reverse complement strand
TGCGCCGAATGGTTGATCGCAAATAAATGGACCGACTCTTCGCACTTGGCAATTCAAGGCGGCAGCAATGGCGGATTGCTCACAGGTGTGGCAATCACGCAACGACCCGAATTGTTTGCCGCGGCCGTGAGCCAAGTTCCCTTGCTTGACATGTTGCGCTATCAACAATTCTTGCTCGCCAAATATTGGGTGCCGGAATATGGCTCAAGCGAGGACGCCAAACAATTCGCGTGGTTGCGCGCGTACTCGCCGTACCACAATGTGAAGGCCAACACCAAGTATCCCGCGGTCATGTTCACTGCCGGCGAAAATGACAGCCGCGTGCATCCGCTTCACGCGCGCAAGATGTCGGCGCGCATGCAAGCCATGACAGCCAATCAAAAAGATGCCAAACCAATTTATCTGTGGGTGGACCGCGAGGCGGGACACGGACAAGGAAAACCCTTAGCCAGCCGCATACGTGAAAGCGTGGATATTTGGTCGTTTTTGATGTCTCAAACAGGTCTTTGCAATCAAGTTTCAACCGGCACTTCAGCGGCGATGGCGCCAGCAGGAACAAGTAAAAATTAATTGCGGGCGACGGAGTTAGCCAACAACTTGTAGCCGCGCAAATTCAAGCACCAGGGATTTCACGCCCACTTTTTGAAACTTCACGCGCACCATGGTGCTGCTGCCACGCGGCGACAATGTTTCGATCACGCCCAAACCAAACAACGGATGTTGCACGCGCATACCGGCCTTCATGCCGCTTCCACCAGGCGGCACATCAACGCCATCATCGGTGGATTCACCTTGATCGGCGTCCATTTCATTTTCATCCCAGCGCGGACCGCGCGTGCGGTCATCGCGCTCCACGCCGTCTGGCAACTCGCGAATGAAACAACTTTCAATACTTGACATGGGCGTGCCGCGTTGTGTGCGAACCGCCGCCGCGGTGATCAATAATTTTTTCTCCGCGCGCGTCATGCCCACAAACAACAGGCGACGCTCCTCCTCCATTTGCTCAACGCTTTCAAAACTGCGCACATGCGGCAAACTTCCCTGCTCCACACCAATGATGCAAACAAAGGGAAATTCAAGCCCTTTTGACGCATGCAGCGTCATCAGCGTCACGGCCCCAAGCTCTGGATCAAACGCGTCTGAGTCCGCCACCAACGACACTTGCTCCAGGTACGCGCGCAACGCGTCAAGCAATGTGTTCATGGGCGCCACGGCTTCATCCATGTCGCCGCCACTTTCACGCTTGAGTCTGTCCACCACGAAGTCCGCGGACGCGCTGACAACCTGCGCCAGATTTTCCGTGCGCGACTCGTCCGCTTCCGTGTCAGTTCGATCGGCCAACAAATAGTAGGACTCCAAGCCGCTCTCCTTCAGAATGCGCGCGGTGAAATCGCCTAGCTCATCTGGCAATCCATTTTCTGCGGCGTGACGCCATGACGCAATGCGCGTGGCCAACTCCATGGCGCTGCCCGCGGCGCGCTTGGTGGCACCAGAACTTTCGGCGTGACGCAAACCCTCAAGCAGCGTGACGCCATTTTTGGCGGCCCACAATTCAATCTTGTCGAAACTGGTCGATCCCAAACCGCGCGTGGGCGTGTTGGCAATTCGACCCAGCGCCAAGTCGTCGCTGGGATTGGCCGCAAGACGCAAATATGCCAGTAAATCCTTCACTTCTCGCCGGTCATAGAACGCGGTTCCCCGCACCACTTGATACGGAATAGAGCGCCGTCGAAGCGCCTCTTCCATCACTCGGCTCAACGCGTTCATGCGATACAACAC
>CAJACJ010000545.1 GCA_903938205.1 uncultured bacterium | reverse complement strand
GCATTCAGAAACACTTCGTCGATTTTATATTTCACGCACAGTTGCGGGATCACATCCTCCGGCTCGCCAGTCACCACCATCAGCGAGCTATTCCATTCACGCCAACGCTGATCTAGTTCGAGCAGTGATTCAAGTCGAAACTTTCTTCGAAAGCCTGGAATATCAGGATTTCCCGGAAGAGCGTGGCGCTGTGGTGTGGGCGAATCAATGTATACCGGCAAGATGTGCGCGCCTTCACTCGCGGCGCAGTGAAGCGCCTCATGGTCATGGACCCGCAAGTCGTTTCGGTACCAAAGCATGATGCGTCGCGGCATGATTTAGGATTTTCCACGTTTTGATGTTCGACAGCGATCCGAGCAATACTTCACTTGATCCCAATCACGCTCCCATTTCTTTCGCCACGTGAAGGGGCGTCCACATGCCTGGCAGATCTTCTGCGGTAAATGCTCTTTCTTTACGCCTTTCACAGCGGCTCACATTGAATTGGTTCATCGGGCTTGGCGTACGAAAGGCGCTGACCATTTCGTAAGCCGAAGTATGCATCTAGTCCCGCAACGGCCAAGCTGTCCGCAATGTGATGCGCAACAAATCCATCTTCGCTGATCAAATCATCTTGAAGATAGATATGCAGTATTTCACCGACCACCAAGATGGTGCCGTTCTCGGTGATTGGAATCTCGCGCACAAGACGTAGCACAATTTGAATTGGCGACTCGGCGACACACGGCGCATGCGAGGAGTGCATGCGTATCGAAGTCAATCCACAAGCTTCAAACTCTGACACATCGCGCGGATAGCGCGCGCTGGTTTGATGCACCTGCTTGGCCATGGCCGTGGTGGCCGTATTGAGCGTGAACGCGCCGTTCTTACGGATGTTGGTCAGTGTGTGGCGCTCGACGGAATCTGGACGAAACAAGATTCCGGTGAGAGGCGGGTTTGCTCCAATGTGCAGAACCTGACTAAACACCGCAAGATTGTCCGTGCCCGTGGCTGATGTCGTGCCAACAAGTAAAGCGGGTCGCACGCCGTGCAACGAGTTGATCAGGTTGCGACGAAAGCGCTCGTCAAGACCCGCGATGGATTCAGCAGTGAAGTGTCGCATCACGCGAACAGTCTCAACTGACCCATTCCGCCATCAAGGTGCAGAACTTGGCCCGTCATCCAAGATCCTTTTTCGCTTAAGAGAAACGCGGCAAGAGCCGCCACTTCATCTGGTTGACCCACTCGGCCAATCGGATGTCGCTTATTGGATGCGTCAATTTTTTCTGGAGTGTTCAGTAGCCGATCCGCCAGTGGCGTTTGCGTAAGAGATGGCGCGATGGCATTCACGCGTATCCCCGCGCTGGACAACTCCGCCGCAAGACTGCGGGTGAGACCTTCGACGGCTCCCTTCGCCGCGGCGATCGATGCATGAAAGGACATGCCGGTCTGCACCGCCACCGTGCTAAATAAAAGCACAGACGCCTGTCCAGGTTTTTTCAACGCGGGCAACGCCGCTTGAATTAAATGCACTGCACCAAGCACATTGATTCGAAAGTCATTTAGGAAAAGATCCTCTTTCATGCGGTGAAACGGCGCCAACTGAATACTTCCGGGGCAATAGGCAAGGCCGTGAATTTCCTCGGGCAATCCTTGAATGGTCGGCGACTCGACGCTGAAGTCCGTCTGGATGAAATGAAGATTGGAGTGTTGCTCCAACGTCCGAAGGGAGCGTGCCAGGACATAGACGTTGTGGCCCGCACCAAGCAATTGTTCCGTGAGGGCTTTTCCAATTCCAGAACTACCACCTGCGATTACATAGTTTTTCATTGCGTGAACATGTTAGGCGTCATGTTTGCCAAAGCGATTGGCAATGAACGCCTTGAACGAAACATGTTCGTTGCGAATAAAACCCTTTGAAGACAGGGCGCCTTCTTTGAGCAACTCAAGCACGGCGGTGTTACATTCAACGCACGGAACCTCCGCTTGATATTGGATTTGTCGGTTGCTTGCACGCCATACTGAAAAAGCGAATTCCTATCAATCCTAATCACCCAAATACGTTTGTACTAAGAATTCGAATGGCGGCGTATCAAATGGTGATTCGCAAATCAGGCTTATGGGCAACAGAAGTTATTCATCTATGGCACAAGCTGGCTCATAAAGAAACTGCAGAAAGAAATGCAGCAATTGTTTGCGCCAAAATAGTATCCAAATCCAACTGTTCAAAAGAAAATCTGTGACCGAAGATAAATTAGAAATTATTCAGATTGTCAGAAACTGGGGTCCTGTGGGCGGTATGGAGGCCTATGTGTGGCATCTCAGCCACGAGCTTGCTAAAAGAAATTGCAAGGTCACCATCATTTGTGAAAAGTCACATCAGAACATATCGAACTCTGCTATTCAGGTGATTGAAATAGGTCAGTTCAAACGAAAACCAAGATGGTTGCAATACTGGCGCTTCGCTCACTATGTAGAAAAAAAAGTTCAATCGTTACGCTCAAAAAAATTTATGGTGGTTCATAGTCACGAGAGAAGCATCTCTCATGACATCACAACATTCCACACCATGCCCTTTGCAACGATCAAAGATAAATCCTGGTGGAAGTTCATTTCTATAAGAGTTTGGGCTTATTTGAAACTAGAAAAACAAGAGTTGGGTGCCTCTCATAATCAAACCGTACGAATCATTCCAGTTTCTAGAGTCCTCGCAAATGCTATTCAAAAGTACTATCCAGAAGTCACGAAAAGTATCCAGCCTTCCATCACCCCTGGTGTCGTATCGATGCCCGCTCGATTAGATCGTTTCACCCCAAGAGATGGCGGCACTATCGGCTTTATAGGTAAAGAATGGCGCCGTAAAGGATTTGCACTTTTTATCAAAATTGCTGAAAAACTACAAAGTGAAAGACCTCATTTAAAAGTGTTGGTTTTAGGTCCGCAGAAAGAGGAAGTTGCCGATCTATGTAAAAACTTTCAAGGAGAAATTTCTTTTGAGGGTTGGCAACCTAGCGATCGCTTTTATCAAGAGTTAGATTTGCTTATTCATCCAGCAACGAGCGAAGCCTATGGCATGGTCATTGCCGAGGCGATGTCTTGCAAGGTTCCGGTGTTGGTATCTGATGCTTGTGGCGCAGCAGTAGACGTTTCTTCTACCCATGGCAGCGTCTTATCTTTGAATGATTCACTAGATGCTTGGGTTAAAGAAAGTGATAGTTGGCTGAATCACAATCAAATACTGAGCTCCTATCAAAGAACTTGGGGGCAAGTGGCAGAGGAATATTTAGAGCAATACCAACAAATTTATCAATCTAAAAGAATTTGATTCGCTGCTGTGTCCCTCAGTCCAGTATGAAATGCGCATCGTGTCACTCATTAATAAAGCGCAGATCATTGGGCACCCGCGACGCTGGAAAAACAAATTCCTATAAATCTCGGTCGGCGTGCGTCACCGGTTCGACATTTCGTCCTGCCTCATCGGCATCGCATCGATGAGGGCGAAGAGCGCATCGGTCGTCATCGGCGTACCAACATCAAGCTTTACTCCACCGTCTTTACCAACGAGCCGCACCCGGAACGCGGGCGCTGGTGTTTGGGTCATCACTTGCAGGTCGCGTTCCTTGAGACCGGCCGCTGCTGCATCGAAGGCGCTGATTTGTTGCAGGTAGGGGGCGGACTGCATGGACGGCGTATCGATGATCAACACGCGGTGCTTCCACTGGTGTGCCGCAAGGTCGGGCAAAGCGAGACCGGTCGTTGATTCGCCGGCACACCCGTGCGCGAGGCAAGCGGCTAGGCCGGCGACACTCATCTTTAATACGGTTGACATGGATTTATAATAGGACGCAGAACTGTGATGCGAACCGTTCGTGGACGACGGCAATAACGACTCAGCGATCTGTCCGGAATGCGGGCGGGCCAACGCGGGATCGGCGAAGGACTGAACCGTCGCTCATTCAATTCACATCTTGTTCACGGCGCGGGTATGGCCGTCAACGACTGCCCCAGATTTTTGTTTCACCAAGACACACCAACATTCAATCATTATTCGTAGTAAACTAAGCGCAGCGGTTTCGCGTTCCGTAGGGGTTCAAAAGATATTTACAAGCGCTTGCAAACACCTCGGGTCAATATTGTCCCAGAAAGAGAGTTC
>CAJACJ010000544.1 GCA_903938205.1 uncultured bacterium | reverse complement strand
GCCGTAATTGTTCAACTGAGCTTTCGCACAATTTCAACAAGCGCTTGAGCGACATGGGATCGTTGCGCCGCCGTGAGTTCTCCAAAAATTGGAAGCGCAATAGTTTCCTTGGCCGCGCGCTCCGAATGTGGAAATACGCCCGCGCGGTATCCCAGATTGGCATAGCACTCTTGCTGATGAAGCGACAGCGGATAATAAATCTCGGTACCAATTTTACGCTTGGTCATTTCATCGCGTACTTGATCGCGAATTGCGCCTGGCACGCGCACAATATATTGGTTGTAAATGTGGCGACCCTTGTTCAACGCTGGATAACGCAGAGCAAGTCCGCCCGCGTCCACCGCGGTGCGACTATCAGTGGCGCCGGCGTCCTTGAAGAAAGTGTCATACCACGCGGCATTCTTCTGGCGCGCCGCGCCCCAAGCATCTAAATGACGCAATTTCACGGACAAAACCGCTGCTTGCAGCGCATCCAAGCGGCTGTTCATTCCAATTTCCTTATGGAAATACTTGGGCTCCATGCCGTGATTGCGCAGACGCTTCATGCACGCGCCAAGTTCGTCATTGTTGGTGGCAATGATTCCGCCATCGCCAAAGCCGCCAAGATTTTTACTTGGAAAGAAACTGTAGGTTCCAATGTCGCCGCGCGAACCCACGCGTACGCCGCGATGATCCTCGGTGCCAATGGCTTGCGCGCAATCTTCTATGACCGACACCTTGTGATTCTTGGCGATCTCCAAAACGGAATCCAAGTCGGCGGCTTGTCCAAACAAGTGGACTGGAATAATCGCTTTCACGTTTTTGATACAACCAAAAGCTTCTTGCAAACTCTTAGGGCAAATGTTGTATGTGGCGGGATCAATGTCCACAAATACTGGCCGCGCGCCCAACCGAGAAACACTTCCCGCGGTCGCGAAGAATGTGTACGTTGGCATGATCACTGAATCGCCTGGACCCACGCCAATCGCCTGCAAGGCCAACACAATGGCGTCCGATCCATTGGCGCAACCAACGGCGTGCTTGCATGAGCAATACGCCGCGATTTCTTTTTCCAACTGGTCAATCTTTGGTCCACCAATGAAATATTGGCTCTCAATGACTTCATGAACCACGGGCTCAATTTCATCACGAATCGTTGCGTATTGAGCCTTTAAATCAAGAAGCGGAACATTGATGTCTGTGGCTTGGGCTGTAAGCATTTCGCAAGTGTAGTGCGTGAAGGCGCAATCAACAAAGGCTTGATCCCCAAATGTTCAATAGCAATTTGAAGAGCATTTCAGTGACCGGTGCTGCCAAAGCCACCAGAGCCACGGGCCGTATCTGAAAGTTCACCCACCTCTTGGCAATCCGCGCGCGCAACCGGCGCAACAACCAACTGCGCAATGCGCATTCCATGAGTCACAGTAAACGCCACTCGACCAAGATTAATCAGCGGCACTTGGACTTCGCCGCGATAATCAGAATCAATTGTTCCAGGCGAATTTGGAATGCCAATTCCGTGATTGGTCGCAAGCCCACTGCGCGGACGAACCTGTCCTTCCCAACCAACGGGCAGCGCCATGGCGAAACCGCATGCGACACGAACAATATC
>CAJACJ010000543.1 GCA_903938205.1 uncultured bacterium | reverse complement strand
TCAGCATTTTCCACGGCTTTGGCGCTTGAAAGCACCTCAAATCCGGCTGCTTTGGCAACGGCAAAGCCACGTGTGCCAGGCTCGGAACCAACCCGTACCAGCACGCCGCTGTCCCGCAAATTTTGCGCATGTGCTTGCCCTTGATTTCCATAACCCAATATGCAAACAGACTTTCCAATCAGTGGCGTCAGTGGTGCATCGGCTTGATTTTGAATTATTATCGCCTCTTGCGGCATTTTTTTTGGCTTCAGCACAGTGGCAGGGTACAAAAAAGCGGAAAAACTTGTCGCATTTTGGCATTCTTATTTGGTCTTGCCAATTTAAATAGCACACTACCTAGAGATCAAATTGTGTGCGCAATGTTCAAACAAGTTTAAGTTTCCAAGATCTTTCGACCGATAACAGCCGTATGACTCTCAAGAATTGCATTCAAGAATCAGACATGAAAACCCTTCAGCACACCACTACCCAAGAACGACGCGTGAATGAGCGCTTTGCTTTGCGGCCTGATGTTTCGCGAGTGGTTGTTCATAGCGACGGCGCCCCAATGGAAGGTCATGTGTACGACCTCAGTGGCACTGGAATTCGTTTGGAGTTGGACGATGCTCTTGCAATTGGGAAACAAGTCGAAGTGGATTTCTTTTTCGCCGGCATTCTCAAAGCGATTCATTTCACAGGCATTGTCACACGCGTCTTTGATGAGATCGATGATCCAGGTCCTCGACGCATGGGAATTGAAATTCAAAGTTTTGCAAGCGAAGCCGATGAACTTCGTTTGAATGATTTGCTTGAGAGCGGTTCGCTGGGCGAGTTGAGATAAATGAATTTGCTTTGAATTGCCTGCGAACATTTGATTTTTTGTTGATGTGCCTTTGCTGAATTGCTTAAATGAATAACTGATCTGAGTTTGACGTATTGACCAAGTCGCTCGCGTGAGCAGCTTGAACGCGTGATCTCCAGTGGACTTCCTCATTTATCAAATGGGAGTCTTCTGGAGAACCCGCGACACTGAGTCGTTTTGAGCCGCCCATGCGGTAAGAGGTTCTTGTGAAAGAAATTCCGTTTGCAGAAGTTCAAAATCGCATTGGCTATCACTTTCAAGATATGACTCTTTTGGAAACGGCATTGACGCACGCGTCGCTGTCGGACCATCGATCAAAGAGCAACGAGCGCCAAGAATTTTTAGGCGACGCGGTGCTTGGTCTTGTGGTGTGCGAGCATTTATTTCGCTCGCTTGCGGAAAGTCTTGAAGGTGATTTGACCAAGGTGAAAAGCCACGCGGTCAGCCGACAAGTGTGCGCGGAGATTGCGGTTGAATTAAAATTGCACGAGGCATTGCGCCTTGGCAAGGGCATGGGGCCCGCGGCCACGCTTCCGGGCTCGGTGAGCGCGGCGGTATTGGAGTCCATCATTGGCGCGATTTACTTGGACGGGGGACTTGCTCCGGCGCAGGAGTTTATTCTTCGCCATCTTGGACCGCGCATTCATGAGTCATTGCACGGCGGGCACCAACATAATTTCAAGAGTGTGCTTCAGCAAACGCTGGTTTCCCTGCGCATGTCGCCGCCTATTTACATGATTCTTGATGAGAAGGGGCCTGACCACGCGAAGTGCTTTGAAATAGCGGTATTGAGCGGTGATCGGCGCTTCACATCGTGTTGGGGAGCCAGTAAAAAAGCCGGCGAGCAAGCCGCAGCGCAATCGGCGTTGCGTGAATTAGGCGTGATCGCTTTGGATGAGCGCGGTATTGAAGTCGCTCGCCCATTGGTGCGCGTGAAGCCGGATACAACGTCTGGAAAATAGAGTGGCGTTGTGTTTTACTTTGCACGCGCGGCGGCAAACGCGGCAAGCAATGTCTTGGCGCATGCAGATTCGCTTTCGTTCGTATCCACAATGACGTTGGCCAGCGAGCGATACAACGGCATTCGGCTTTCAAAGAGCGCGCGCACTTCCGCGGCGGCGTCGGCGGCTACGTCACCACTTGCTTGGGCCGCGTTGAGCAACGGTCGATCGCCGCGATTGTTTCTCAATCGATTCACAAGTTCTATTTCACCTGGATCCAGCAAGGCGATGAAGATTTCATTTCGCGCCTTTGCAGTTTGCAAAATATCTGCAACACCAGGCGCGGTTGGCGTTCCGCCACCAAGTGAAAGTACGCATTCTTTTTTTGCGGCCAGCAAGTTTGTAAGTTCAACGCGCTCAGTCTCGCGCCACGCGGCCTCGCCAATATCGTGAAATGTTTTGGTAACACTTGTGGCGCCAAGTTTCTGCAAGACCTTTTGGTCCAGATCCACAAAGTCTTGTTGCAAATGCGCGGCCACAATAGAACCAAGCGTGGACTTTCCGGAAAGTCGCAGGCCAATCAAAACCAATATTGTTGATGCTGACACGCTGATTTAGCGGGTCTTCACTTTGCGGCCAATACGTCGTTGACGATTGACAATAGCGCGACCCTTGCTGGTCTTCATTCGGGCTCGGAAGCCAACTTTACGGAGCTTTTTAATGCGGCTGAGTTTGTGCGGATAATGCATGTCGGTTCCTTCAAGTAGGGTCGAATATGATACTGCAAATCTGCCACAAACTCAACTGCTGTATTTGTGCGTTTGGGCGGGGTTTGATGAAACCGATTTCCCAAACAAAAATCCAACGAATAGCCCTTCAATGCCGCCATTGAGTGGAAATAAGTCCAGGGTTGATACGGCGCAGAGTCTGGCCTACAAACGCACAGGCTCAGGCATTAGCAACAGCATCATGCTGATGTCCGCCGAGTCCACGACATCGTTGCCGTCAAGATCGCCAATGCCCAGGATTGGTTGGGAGTCGACCATGTCAAGCAAGATCGCGACGTCGAGTTCCGTAATGGAGCCGTCAAGATCAAGATCGCCGCGGCGAAGTTGGCAGATATCTGCTTCACCGTTGTGGTCAAGGTCAATGGGTTGAGGCTCAGTGTCGACAGTGATGTCACTTGTTTCATTCAGCGTGGTCTCACTCATTGCAGAGCTGGTTCCATCAGTCGCCAACTCATCGCACAGTGTTTGCGTGTCACCATATTGCGCCACAGTTTGCAAGTACAACGCAACGCCCATTTGCGCGGAGGCAACATCATCAGTTGCGGCGCGAGTTGCTGATTGCCCAGCGCTTGTGTCATTGCCTTTGTTGTTCTTGCCAGCAACAACGCTACCGCCATCGTTGGTGTTGTTGTCTGAGTCGGTTTCATCCGATGTGAATGAAGCGACATAGGTGAAGGCGTTCGCCTTGGTAGCGGTTCCACCAGCCGTTGTCACCGTAATGCTCTTCAGGCCCGCGGTTCCAGCGGGGGTTCTTGCGGAAATCAAGGTCGAGGTGTTGCTCAAAAGAGTCGCCGTAACACCGCCAACTTTCACACTAGTGGCGCCCGTCAAATTGGTGCCGGCAAAGTTGATAATGGTTCCGCCTGTGACAGGTCCAGAGATTGGAGTGACTAAGGTGATGGTAGGAAGCGCGACATACGTGAAGGCAGCCGTCTTTGTCACCACGCCGCCAGCGGTGGTGACAACAACATCTCTGGCGCCCGCAGTACCGGCTGGTGTGACCGCCGTGATGGAAGTTGAACTCACAATAACAACGCTAGTCGCAGCGATACCGCCAACTTTCACAGTTGCGCCGGTAATAAAGTTTGTTCCAGCAATCGTGATCGATGTCCCTGCAGTCAGCGGACCCGATGTTGGCGACACGCTTGCAATAGTTGGAAGCGCGACATACGTGAACGCGCTTGCTTTGGTGGCGGTTCCGCCAATGGTTGTCACCGCAACGCTTTGCGCGCCCGCTGTTCCAGCGGGGGTCTTTGCGGTAATAGAAGTCGCCGTTGCAACAACGCTGGTCGCCGCAGTTCCACCAACTTTCACTGTTGCGCCTATCAAATTAGTGCCGGTGATTGTGATCGTGGTTCCGCCAGCGACAGGTCCAGAGATCGGCGCGACTGTGGTGATGGTTGGAAGAGCGACGTATGTGAACGCAGCTGTCTTAGTCGCCACGCCGCCAGCGGTGGTCACCACAACATCTTTGGCGCCAACTAAACCCGCTGGCGTCTTCGCTGTAATAGAAGTTGCCGTGGCAACAACGCTAGTCGCGGCAGTTCCACCAATTTTCACTGTTGCGCCTATCAAATTAGTTCCAGCAATCGTGATCGATGTTCCTGCAGTCAGCGGGCCCGATGTTGGCGAGACACTTGCGATGGTTGGAAGCGCGACATACGTGAACGCGCCAGTCTTGGTCACCACTCCACCAGCGGTGGTGACAACAACATCTTTCGCGCCCGCTGTTCCCGCTGGCGTCTTCGCTGTAATGGAAGTCGCCGTTGCAACAATGCTGGTCGCAGCGACGCCGCCAACTGTCACATTGGTGGCGCCCACCACAAAGTTGGCTCCAGCAATCGTGATCGTTGTCCCTGCAGTCAGCGGACCTGATGTTGGCGACACGCTTGCAATAGTTGGAAGAGCGACATACGTGAACGCGCTTGCTTTGGTGGCGGTTCCACCAACGGTTGTCACGGCCACGCTTTGCGCGCTCGCGGTTCCAGCGGGGGTCTTTGCGGTAATAGAAGTCGCCGTGGCAACAACGCTGGTCGCCGCAACACCACCAATTTTCACTGTTGCGCCTATTAAATTAGTGCCGGTGATTGTGATCGATGTTCCGCCAGCGATAGGTCCAGAGATCGGCGAGACTGTGGTAATAGTTGGAAGCGCGATGTAAGTGAACGCGGCTGTTTTAGTCGCAGTTCCGCCAGCGGTAGTGACAACAATATCTTTGGCGCCCACTGCGCCAGCTGGCGTAACCGCAGTAATAGAAGTGGCCGTTGCAACAACGCTGGTCGCAGCGACTCCGCCAACTTTTACAGTTGTTGCCCCAACAATAAAGTTGGTTCCAACAATGGTGATGGAAGTTCCTGCTGTCAGCGGACCCGATGTTGGCGAGACACTTACGATGGTTGGAAGCGCGACATAGGTGAACGCACTTGCCTTGGTCACCACTCCGCCAGCGGTGGTCACAACAATATTTTTCGCACCCGCTGTTCCCGCTGGTGTCTTCGCTGTAATAGAAGTCGCCGTTGCAACAATGCTGGTCGCAGCGACGCCGCCAACTGTCACTGTTGCGCCTGTCAAATTAGTTCCAGCAATGGTGATCGATGTCCCTGCAGTCAGCGGACCCGATGTTGGCGACACACTTGCAATAGTTGGAAGCGCGACATACGTGAACGCGCTTGCTTTGGTGGTGGTTCCACCAATGGTTGTCACGGCCACACTTTGCGCACCAGCAGTTCCAGCGGAGGTCCTTGCGGTAATGACCGTCGCTGTGTTGGTCAAAATAGTCGCGGCAACACCGCCAACTTTCACGCTAGTAGCGCCGCTCAAATTAGTGCCAGCAATAGTGATAGTGGTTCCACCCGCGGCAGGTCCAGAGATCGGAGTGACTGTGGTGATGGTTGGAAGCGCGACATACGTGAACGCAGCCGTCTTAGTGGCCGTTCCACCAACAGTTGTCACCGCAACATCTTTCACTCCCGCAGCGCCGGCTGGCGTGACCGCCGTGATGGAAGTTGAACTCACAACAACCACGCTGGTCGCAGCGACTCCGCCAACTTTCACAGTTGCACCAGCGAGGAAATTGGTTCCCGTAAGAGTGAGGGTTGCGCCAGCCGCAATAGGTCCAGCACTGGGCGTAACCGAAGTAAGTGTTGGCGCCACGACATACGTAAACGCGCCGGTTTTGGTCACGCTTCCACCAAGAGTTGTCACTACAAGATTGGCAACAATATTGATCGATGAAGATTGTCCTGTTGGCGTAACCGCTGTGATTTGTGTTGGAGAAACCACAACCACGCTTGTCGGCGCGACTCCGCCAAGGGTCACGCCTGCGCCAGTAAAGTTTGTTCCGGTGATTGTGATTGCGGTTCCGCCTGCAATCGGTCCAGAATTTGGAACAACGGATGTCACGGTTGGCGCCGCGATGAATCGCCAACCAGTATTGGTGTTGCTTGTCGTTAACGAATCGCCCGCGCCAGTGGCCGCAATAATTGAATAGGTGTACAGAGTTCCCGCTACTGCGGTGGTGTCCAAGTAATTTGTCAGGCTAGTGAGCGCAATCTGAGTGGCAGCGGCGGATCCAGTGGCGCGCATCACTTTGTATCCAATGCCCGCCGATGGAGCCGTTGGAGCAGTCCAAGTTAAATTGACGCCAGTTGAAAGAGTTCCATCAGTTGCCACCAAATTTGTGGCTGGCCCAATATTGAACCAACCTACATCGGCGTTGCTGGATTCGGATTCATTTCCTGCCGCGGAAAGCGCGCGCACAACGTAGGTGTAGTTGACGCCCGCAATCAAACTGTTGGTGCTAGAAGGCACATCGGTATATGAAGTGGTCGTGCTGTTCTTGATTAAATACGCCAACCCAGAATTGACGGAGCGATAGATGTTGTAACTGACTGCATCGGGAGCTGCATTCCAAGTCAGAGCGATGCCAGTGGTGCTGCTGCCATCGGTGGCGTTCAAGCCAGTCGATCGGTACACGCGCGCGCCTTGTTGCAGCGTGACATTGTCAATCCATGCTTGTGTACCCACAAGCGGTTTTGTGGGTCCAACCGCGTATCCGCCCAGCGAAAGGCGCAGCGGTCGTTGTGTGCTTAATGCTGCGTTGGGAACCAAGGCGGAAATCGCAGGAAATGGAGCGTTCATCGCGGTTGAAACTTGCAGCGTGCTACTGGCCACCAAATAGCTGACATACACAGTTGATGAAGGCGCAAGCGTGAATCTGGAGACTGTGGGATTCACGGAGTCGAAGAAATCGTTCGTGCCGTTGGCGTTATAAAAAGATTTCAACGTAATAGGCTGACCATTCACAACTTTGATAACAGAGATAACGCGATAGTTGTAATTGGCGAAGGAAGAAAGTTCTGAGCCAAAGATCACGCCAAAACCGTCGGCAATTCCATTTGTGGATGCGACGAAATCGACGGGCGAAAATAAAACCATCATGCCCGTGTTGGCAGTTGAAAGCGATGTGCCCACTTGTGGCACAAAATTCACATCCATCTTCAGTTGAATGTTGGCTTTGGTTCCCAATCCCCACGTGCTGGAAATTTCTGCGTGGTTCCAAGCGTTTGCGTCAATAAGAGGATTGGACGCGGTTGAGAATTGGAGGCGGCTGTTGGTTTCTGAAACCGCAACCGATGAAGAACTGGAATAGGTTGTCCAGTCCGCGGTAGAGAGCACATTGTCGTTGAAGTTTTCAATCACGGTTTGCGCGCGTACGTTTGGAGCAAGCAATGCAACTGAGAAAGCCGCCACAACCATCAACGCAAGTACGTTGACTCGCAATGCGCATGCGGACATTGCGCGGGCCACAAAAACTTGCGCGCGCTTTCCGAAGAAACTCACAGATTGAAATTGAAAATGCATTGGTCTTGTGTGCAATCAGTGGGCAGAAAACTAGGCTAGCAGCGGCGCAAATTATGGCACGGCAGTATG
>CAJACJ010000542.1 GCA_903938205.1 uncultured bacterium | reverse complement strand
GGGTCGACAATTACCATAAGTCCACAAGACCCTGCCAATGCAGTATTTGGAACACCCATTGTGGTCATGATTGAGACTCCATATTCGCAGGTTCAACTGCTCGGATTAAGCAGTGTTATGCCTCTTCCCACAAGTTTAAAGGGTAGAGCGAGCATGGTGAAGGAACCCGAACCCTGACCTAGCGGATGCGCCATTCTGTCAGCATGGCAAAATGGAAAAATCTTTAAAGTCAGCCCTTTTTTATCCAAATTTATGTCGATATATGGCTCCTAAGCAAGACTTTGTAGAATTTACACTTTTAAATTAATACATTGAAAACATCACGAATCATCATGATTGGACTCGTTATGGCCGTGGTTGCAGCCTTGCTGTCAATCATGATGCAGAATTTATTTTCCGCCGGTAAAAGTTCGGTTGCAAGCGAAATGATTGTGACCGCACGCAACCTCCCAGCGGGAACTCAACTGGTCGCGGAAGATTTAAAGACTATGCCCGCTACAGGCAATGCGAACAATGCAATTTCTTCCCGCTCCGCGTTGGTGGGTCGCATACTTGTTGTGCCCATGCAAAAGGGTCAAATGTTTCGAGAGGAAGATTTGATTCAACAGGGATCAGGCGCCATGATTGCCAGCCAACTTCCAGCGGGATACAGAGCAATTACTGTGGTTCTTAACGATACTGCACCAGGCGTGGTTCTTTATCCCGGCGCTTTAGTTGACTTGCTTGCAACTATGGAAATGCCTGCGGCTGCAAATACACCGAAAGAAACAATCACGCGAACCGTGCTGGAGAGAATTCGCGTTCTTGCCGTGAATGATGAGGCGGTCGGAATTAAACCCAATGAAACAACTGCAAACGAACGCCGAATCAATCAACGCAGACTCTCTGTCACTCTTGCGGTGACGCCAGAGCAAGCCGCACAAGTTGAACTTGCCGGCGTGCGCGGCACCATTGGAATCACGTTGCGCTCGGATGCGGACAAACTGACTGACCCAACTAATTTCGCCGTGGCAACAACCAAGTCGTTACTTGGCGTTGGCTCAGCAGAGCAGGCAACTCCAAATGCGAAAGGCACGAAACAGTCAAAAGATGCCGCGCCGCCAATCTATTCGTCCCCGCTTGCAAAGCAGGCAAAGCAGTTGGAATCCAAACTGTGCCGCATCTTCAGTGTCGTGCTTCAAATTGAGGAAATTGATGGAACATTGGCGCTGTACGGCACAATGCCGGACCTTGCCACCGCCACGCTGATCCGAAACTTTATGACAAGCACTGGGATAAAGTGGGTTGATCTCTCTCGAATTGCGGGCGTGCAGCAAGTGCAATTGCGCGTGCGAATCGCCGAGGCCAGCCGATCTGCGTTGCGCGAACTTGCCTTTGGCGCCGTGGCTGGTGGCAATTCGTTTTTCGGCGGCTATCAAGCTCCAGGCGGGACGTCGCCATTCCAACCAGTTTCAATTTCTCCAGGTGGTGGAGCGACCACAGGAGCTACAGGAGCAGCTGGAAATACAGTCACCACGGGAAGTAGCGTCAATCAAGCAAATTTTGGATTCGATAAGAACCCAGTTACAAGCGCCGTCACTTTGTTCGGAGGCATTCCAGGCTCTGATTTAGAATTTTATATTCAAGCTCTTTCCGAAAATAGATATGTGCGTTTACTGGCTGAACCAAACTTGGTGGCCGTAAGCGGAGAGCGCGCAACTTTTTTAGTTGGTGGAGCATTTCCAATTCCAGTGGTGCAGAATTCCGGCGCCAGCAGCGCGGTCACCATTGAGTACAAAGAATTTGGGGTGCGATTGAACTTCCGCCCTGAAGTGCTCGGTCAAGGACGCATTCGTTTGGAAGTGGCTCCGGAAGTCAGCGAGCTCAGCGAGATTGGTTCGCTTCGACAAAACGGTTTCACCATTCCAAGCGTGATCACGCGCAGGTCAAGCACAACCGTGGAACTTGGAAGCGGTCAATCATTCGCCATGGCTGGCCTGCTTCGAACCAAGGAACAGGGCCGCGTTTCCAAGGTTCCAATTTTGGGCGAAATTCCAGTGCTTGGCGTGCTCTTTCGAAGCGTTCGATACGAAGAAGATCAGACTGAATTGGTGGTGATGGTCACCGCCGAACTTGTCGAACCGCTTGACAATGGAACGGTGCGTCCAATGCCTGGCGAACTTCATGAAACTCCAAACGATTGGGAACTGTTTATGGAAGGTTCACTCGCTGGAGCAACCAAGGCTGGAAAGCCGCTTGCGCGATTAAAGGTTCTTGGTCTTGAGGGTCTGCGTGGTCCTGGCGCTTTGCGCAGACCTGATGATCCACGCGTTTCGGCCGCGGATGTTTTCCCCGCCACTCCTGCTGGCGAAGTTTTTCCTGAGACAATCAAAGCCGCTCCATCACCAGCGACAACAACCACCTTCACCACCACGAGCGCCTCAGTTGACGCGCCGCCGAAACCTCCCACCATTGAGACCGCGGCGCCGTGAAGAATGTTGAAGCCGGCAGTCCGGTGAATGACCCAGCTCTTGTCACGCTGCGGCGCAATTTACATACACGGCTTGTGAGCAAGTTTGATTTTTCCGCCGCCGATCAAATGGATCGCGACCAACTTGTTGCTCAATGCACCAATCGCGTGTTGCAATTGCTGGAACAGTTGGGGTCGACTCATTCCAAACAAGATCAAGAGTGGCTTGTGCAAGGTGTGCTTGATGACATGTTCGGGCTTGGTCCACTTGAGCCCCTGATGGCTGATGAATCCATCACGGACATTCTTGTGGTCAGTCCTGATCGGGTCTTCATTGAGCGAAACGGTCTGTTGGAGCAATGCAACGCGCAGTTCAGGGACGCCGCGCATTTGCTACATGTCATTCAACGCATCGTTCGCAACGCTGGGCGGCGCATTGACGAACGTAGTCCCATGGTGGATGCGCGCCTGGCCGATGGGTCACGCATCAACGCCATCATTGCGCCTTTGGCAGTGGACGGCGCCCAACTTAGTATTCGACGCTTTCCCAAACAAGCGCTTGGTTTGGATGGCCTCGTTCAACTTGGAACACTCCCGGATGCGACCGCGACTCTGCTGCGCGCGGCTGTCGCTGGCCGTCTGAATATTATTTTCTCTGGTGGAACTGGTGTAGGAAAAACAACCATGCTCAATGCAGCATCGGCTGCCATTGACACCAATGAACGAGTCATCACCATTGAAGATGCGGCTGAACTTAGGCTTGAAGGTGGTCATGTTGTTCGTCTAGAAACCCGCGCCGCAAATGTGGAAGGTGTGGGTGCCATTGAAGCCAGGGAACTTCTTCGCAACGCGCTACGCATGCGGCCGGACCGCATCATTGTGGGTGAATGCCGCGGCGCCGAAGCATTTGACATGATGCAGGCCATGAACACTGGGCACGAAGGTTCCATGACCACGCTTCATGCCAACAGCGCCAAAGACACGCTCACGCGACTCGAGTCCATGCTTTCCATGGGCGGCTTCGACATGCCGATTCGTGTGCTACGCGAATACATCGCTTCCGCCATTGACATGGTTGTGCATTTGGCTCGTTTGCCCGATGGTCGACGCGTTGTAAATGAAGTGGTGGAACTTTCTGGCAGCGACGAAAATGGAATTCAAGTCACAGTGTTGCACACATTTAATCTTGAAGGGGTGCGTGAAGGACAACTCCATGGACGGTTCTTCGCCAGCGGGCACAAACCTTATTTTATGGAACGTCTCCACGCGCGCGGACTTTCAATTGACCCATCAATTTTTACCGCTGGTCCGCTGTCCCACAAGGATCCAAAGTAATCATGTTGCAGTCCATGTTGGTGCCATTCCTAACGGCGGTCATCGTGTTGATGGCTTGGATATTTTTCATGCTGCCCGCGCTACAGCGTATGAAACCTGCCACAAAAGAAATTCTTCAACCCATTCAAATCAAAAAAACAAATGTAAATGTTGCGCTGATTGGTGGAGTTGTCTTGGCTGGAATCACTTGGCAGATTTCGCGCAATCCAAGCTTGGCATTTGCGGTGTTCGTGGTGTGGTACGGCGCAAATGTCATAGTTCGCAGCCGTATTCAACAGAAACGAACTCAACGGGAAGAGCAATACGCCATCGAAGCCATTGGTGGTGCGAGTCGTTCGCTACGAGCTGGAATTCCAATGTCGGGCATGCTTCATATTCTGGCTTTAGAGAGTCGTGGCGAAACACAGGCTGCCTTCCGCCAAATTGTTCAACGCGAAAGCATGGGTGAGGAATTGGTTGTGGCTGTGCGCCGCGTTCTGCTGCAATCTCCAATGGCGTCGCTTCGCGCGTTCGGTCTCGCGTTGATGATTCAGGTCGCCGCGGGCGGAAACTTGGCGGACACCACGGATCGTCTTGCTCGTTCCTTGATTGATTTAAATCGAGTTCGACGTAGAGCCAAAACCATTGTTGCGTACAGCCGCGCCGCGGCCGTCGTATTTTTTTTCCTCCCAATGATCGCGGTTCCAATGATGTGCACGCTTGTAGATGGCTATCGCACATTCTTGCTTGATGGAAAATCGGGCAACGCCATTTTAGGGTTCTCCATTATTCTTCTTGTCCTTGGTCTGGTCATGATCCAGCGATTGAGCCGCATTGAATCCCTTCGCGAATGGAAACCATCGTGATCATTCTGCCTCTGATCGCGGGTGGAGCGACCCTTATCGCCGTGGTGGGATTCAGCTTGATCGCTCGCTGGCACGCCTTGCGCAACGTGACCAGCGAAACCAACGTGCCTGCCATTGCTCGCGGCACTATCGATCCTTGGGCGTTCACAGATCAACAACGCGGAGTCATCGCCTTGCTGCCAAAGTCACTGCGACGCACATTCACCGTCGCGGGATTTGCAACGCCCAAGGCGCAAGTGAGATTCGTTTCCATTCATGCTCTGATTTTAGTTGTTGCCGTAACGTGTTGCTCTTGGTTGGCGATGAGTTTTAATTCATCATCCACCGCAATTTTTCTTGCTGGTTGTATGGGCGCCGTCATTGGATGGTGGATTCCGTTTTCTTGGCTTGAATGGCGCGTCACAAAGCGGCGTATTGAAATTGTTTCAGACTTTCCCATCATGCTTGATCTACTGCAAATTTCTGTTCAAGGTGGCATGAGTCTGCCCAACGCATGGGAGACTGTTGCAAAAACTCTCGAAAACGCGAGCGATGCTATTGCGCAAGAAATGCGTTGGATTAATCTTGAAGTCGGCTTTGGTGTTCGATGGGGAGAGTCACTCATGGCAGCCACAGAAAGAACTGGAGTCACGCAATTCCGCTCATTGGGTTCACTGCTTGAACAAACCGAAAGATTCGGCACCGGAATGTCGCTCATGATCCAGGTGCTTTGCGACTCGCTTCGACACGAGGAAATTCAAGTGCTTGAAGAACGCGCCCATCAGGCCTCGGTTAAAATGCTCATTCCATTGGCCGCCATGATGTTGCCAGGGACCATCTTGCTCATCTTTGGACCAATTGTTCTGATGATGGTCGACGTACTTCAAAATGCAACGGCTGGTTGAAACTCACCAGAATAAATGAATCCCGTAAACGCAAATACAACTATGAAAAAAAACCTGCAAAAAAATCTGCAAAAAAATATAAGCCCATCCTTGAGCTGCTTGAATTCATTGCCTGGAATAGTCAAACAGTTTCATGCCATTCTTGTCCTTCATCTTCTAGTCACAGTCATGCTTTCAGTTACGGGGTGCAGCAAGCCCCCACCAAAACATACCGATAGTGTCATTCTGAAAGATGATGTGCAGCTTGCAGCGGACAAGGAATATGTGCGCGAGCCCTTCAACGACCAAACCCGCCTGGGCGTGATCAAGCAACGCACCTTGTACGAAATGCATTTCAAACCTGATTCAGCGAAACTTTCAAATCTAGGCAAACGCGACGTGGCCATTCTGGCTGAAGCCATGCGCGACGATGGTGGCCGCATTTCCCTGCCGCGCGCAACGGCAAGCGACACATTGCATGCGGCAAGAATTGAGCAGGTCCGAGCAACTCTTGTGGAGGCTGGCATTGACTTGACTCGCGTGAAAATTGGCGATGAATCAACGGGCGGAGCCGGCGTCAACACCATCGATGCGTTGCTAATCCGTGAAAACATTCGTAAATCACCAATGAAGGAATCGGGCGGAAAAATTTTAAATGATGCCGGAGATGGCAAGTCATCAGGAGGAAACCCATGATTGCACATCAATTGCGTCTAGGCCTTGCTACTTGCGGACTTGTCGCCGCCATACTGATTCTTGGTCCATTGGGTTGCGAGACAACCAGTCAAGTGCCATCGGAACCTGACTGGTTTGAAGGTGGAACCATGAAGCCCGCGTCCCCGGAAACCCTTCAACTTACGGCACGGGTTCTTGCTGCCAAAGGGGACACTGCTAGGGCTGGCTATATCTTGGATCGCATGCTGCAAGAATTTCCAAATTATTTAGGCACCTATACAGAGGGTGCGGAGGTATTGCTTATTGATGGTCGCAACGCGGAGGCAATCAAGTGGCTCAACCGCGGACTTGAACGATTTCCAAACCAACCAATGCTTGTAAACAATCGAGGCATGTGCCATTTGCTGGCGGCCGATCTTCCGGCCGCAACCGTGGATTTTAATGCGGCCTATGCGATCGATCCGAACGATGCCGAATATGTTGCAAACCTAGCCTTGGTAAAGGCCATTGCCGGTGATGAAACAGCCGCCAAAGAGCTTTGGAGCCGTGTCCTTCCAGAAGCTGAAGTCCAGCGAAATATTGAAATTGCAACCAAATCAAGGTCAAATTTTTTAATAAAATGACCATATTATTAGACTTTGATTTCAAGTCTTAATACAAAATGTAGATCTTTATTAGACAGTTACTTGACTGCTGGTTTAAATCATGTAAACATAAGTGTTACCTACAACAATGTGTTGCGGTGAATTTGTTTTTACTAAAAATTTACAAAGGACTGAAAATGAAAAATTGGATTCTAAATTTTATTGCAGATGAACGTGGCACAGCAGCAACCGAGTACGGAATTACCGCAGTGGTAATGGCCGGTGGTGCAGCTTCTGGTTTGTCACTTTTAAGAGATACACTTCAAGCCAAGCAAGCCAATATGATCACCATCTTGGGCGAACAAGGCGCGGGCGAAGAGTAAGTTACAAAAGTGAATGTTTCCATACGGCCTCGTCCAAAAGACGGGGCCGTATGTGTTTTTACACCGCAGTTATGTCAGTATTAACCCGACGCTTCGGGCAATCAACTCTCACAGTCCCATGATGGAGTAGCCACTGTCAACGTACAGCGTCTGACCCGTCACGCCGTTGGCCATGCCTGACAACAACCATGCCGCGGTGTCACCCACATCTTTGGCGGTGATATTGCGCTTCAGCGGCGCCTTCTTTTCCACCCATTCAAGAATTTGCCCAAACCCACCCACCGCCATTGCGCTGAGAGTCTTGACCGGACCAGCCGAAATCACATTGCAGCGAATGTTTTTCTCGCCAAGTTCCATGGCTAAATATCGATTTGTGGCTTCAAGCGCCGCCTTTGCAACGCCCATCACGTTGTAGCCGGGCACAGCTTTTTCCGCGCCGTAATAACTCAATGCAATCATGGATCCGCCATTGGTCATCATGGGCGCCGCGCGGTGCGCCATGGCTTGATAGGTGTACGCCGACAAATCCATGGCTTGCGTGAATACCTCGCGCGGAGTCGCCGCGAAAGCGCCCACTTTCAACCAGTCCTTGTTGGCGTACGCAATGGAATGCACCATAAAATCCAACTGGCCAAACTCACTTTGAATTTTGGCAAACACCTGGTCCATTTGCTCGTCGCTGCCGGCATCCATTGGCATGACCCACGGATCTTTCACGCCCAATTCTTCCAACGACATGCGAATGCGTCGCTCCATTTTGTCGCCAGGCAAGTGCGTGAACAAACATTGACCACCTTGGGCCAAAATACTTTCAGTGATGCCCGATGCTATTGAGCGATCATTTGCGATACCAACGATCAGTCCACGTTTGCCTTCAAGTATTCCCATTGATGTTCCTTTGAGTTTGAATCATGTGAGTTTGAATCATGCTCACAAATGAGAGAGTAACCACGCCGCAAAAAATATGCGCTGATTCAAAAAATTCTCAAAGCATGAGAACGCAATCCACAATAAAACTACTTGCCCGGTTGCGCAACCAATGGTGGCGCCGCAGATGGAACAATTGGCGCAATTTCCTGTGATTTCCCTTGCATAGCCGCGGGTTGCTGAATTATGCCGTAGGCCCACAACTTTTGGCTTTGCACACCGGTCTTTAACTCCAACATGAATTGCACAAGTCCAGTGGCGTACGGCTTTGGACTCACACGACAACGAACCTGAATGTCTTTGCCCGATCTTTCTTGCGCCAACATTTGCACAGAAAATAAATCCGACAAACTGGACACGCTGAGCACTGGTTCCGTCCAATCCACCATGTCAAAAGTAAAATCTTTGAAACCGTTTGCTGGAATCACCCCCAGGTTCAAGTTGTATTCCTTCATGCGAACCACTGGCACAATATTCATTTTCTCATTTCGAACTTTCAATGCCAACACAGGGGAATCCGTTCGATCCGTTTGAATCAAGCACCACGCTGGCAACGCATCACGCACATATTGCGTCAAGTCATAGCGCAAGAGATAGGTGTTTTTCACCCCGTCCTTCGTGGGATCAAATCCAATAAAAGTTGGCGCATTGTTGTCAACTGAAAGAATGCGAAAGGGTTTGCGATCAACGCTTTCAATGACCACGCGCCCCGACACTGGCACGTTGGGCAACACATTGATAGCGGGCGGAACGGCACGCAAGGCAACTACAACTTCAGCGCGAACATCCACCTCAACGGGCTGGCTGAAGCCTTCAACAATCACTTTCACCGTGGACTTGCGCGGACCAGTGGCCATTGCGGCGGCCAAACTGGCGTCAAACTGAATAGATTGACCGGGTCCAATCACCCTCCCTGCGAGATCGGTTGTTGAAGTGCATGTACATGTTGGTTGAAGAGCAACAATGGTCAGCGGCGTGCTTGTAGGGTTCTTCAGCGTAAATATGCCGGTCTTTGCTTCCCCGGGCGCAATGAAACCAAAATCCAGCGCAGGTGGATCAATGGTCAGCGGCGGAGGTCCAATAATGACGGGCCCAGTTCGGGCCACAGTCTCAGGAGGTGGATCAAATTTAGCTGCGTAAATTGCAGGTTGAAGTGCTGCTGTGAAAGCAGCAATCACTATGAAATTACGCCAAAAAACCCTTGAATTCATTGTAAATACACTCATGTTTCTTGCTCGATCATACGAAATGTACTCCACAAGGGCCGCACCGAATGTGTTCGGCTTCCAATCTGTGAACCCTCTAAAAAATTTACCTTTTTCTGTTTTTTTTCACTTCTTGATTTGCATCTTCACAAATTGGGGTTAGTTTAAATTATCAGAGAGGTTTGGAAACGGATCTCAAAGATAAACTGACGAAGGTGCTGGAAATCCAGTATTTTCGTGTGTTTCGGCTGCGAAAGCAGCCACTTAATTTGCCCTTTTCCCTCCCTCCGCCCCCGGATCTAGTATCCGGGGGTATTTTTTTGTCGATTTAGTTTTCTGGCGCCTGAAATTGCCTTATTTGTTGGGTTTGCCTGCCAATCCACCTGCCTTCATGACGCCAGTCGCTAAACTCGCCTTTCTTTTCTACTCAATTCGCCATACGACTGGCCAGACTGGATACACCCATGAAGAGCACAGAATTACGCCCCGGTATTGCAATTAAAATGGACGGCCGCCTGTACCTGATCATGCATTACGCGCATGTCACCCCTGGCAACTTGCGCGCCTTTGTTCAAGTGAAAATGCGCGACCTGAAAGCGGGTTCAATTATTGACAAGCGCCTTCGCAGCGGTGAGGAAGTTGAGCAAGTGGAGCTCGATCGTCGACCCATGGAATATCTTTACAAAGACGGACCGAAGTTTGTGTTCATGGACAATGAAAATTTTGAGCAAGCGGAAATGACGCAAGACTTTGTGGGCGACATGCCTTTGTACATGCTTCCCAACACCAATGTGGTTGTGAATTGGTGCGATGGCAATCCGATCGCGATTGAATTGCCAAACATGGTTGAACTTGTCGTCAAGGACACCGCGCCTGGCATCAAGGGTGCAACCGCAACAAATCAGTTGAAGGAAGCCGAAATGGAAACTGGCTTGAAGACGCGCGTTCCGCCGTTCATTGGCATTGGCGAGAAGCTGCGCATTTCAACTGAAGATGGCTC
This sequence comes from uncultured bacterium, assembly GCA_903938205.1. Taxonomy (GTDB): domain Bacteria; phylum Planctomycetota; class Phycisphaerae; order Phycisphaerales; family SM1A02; genus SYAC01. The sequence continues at coordinate 2,921 of CAJACJ010000542.1, read as the reverse complement.
GTATCAAAGCCGCGCCTAAGTTGGGCGTGGGTATTGAATGCGTTGTGCAATGCTGGGTTTAAATTTCAAGCAGCATTAAGCTCACGTCGCCTGGATCGACTTCGCCGCTGTGATCAAGATCAGCTGGACAATTTGTCACGACGTCACAGGGTCCAAAATCAAGCAACATTAAACTTAAATCCGAGTTGTCAACAACTCCGCTGCCATCCAAATCTGCTGGATTTCCGCAGGGATTTGTGGCGGTGATATTGAACGACGTGGGCTTGTTCAACGGAGCGTGCGTAATGATGAACTTGGTCTCGGCCTCCACAAACCAGGAAAGTTGCGAACCACAACTGATGGCGGGAAGCGACGCGCGATATTTGTTGCTGCCGATGCTGGTCATGACAGCGCTCTGAGTTGTGCCACCGTCAAGTTTCCATTTCAAACGCACGCCGTTGGTGATCAGCGTGCTGACCACGGGGACAGTTTGCACTTCAACAGTGGAAGCCGTGTTGTCCGCAACCAAGCTGCCAGGCGCAAGCGTGATTGTGATTGGACTTGAGGCCAGCAATTTTTCAATCATGGTTATGGCGGCGGCAAAATTTTCTTTGGCGTTGGGAATAATTTCACTGGTTGGCATGACAAATCCATAGGTGCCCGTGTCGCGCACTTCAATGGTGCCTGACATGAGGCCTTGATTGCCGTATGTCCAATCATCAATGCAGCCAGCGGTCAATCCGTAGGTGCTACCGCTTGGACCAGCCGTATAGTTCTTGCCATTCACAGCGGCAATGGCCGTCTTCATTGGGTTACCAACCGCCGCAAGCGCGGTTTGATCTGGGGACGCAGTCGTGGTGTAAGACCATGGCCACAGCCATAATTGGCCGTAACTATGAAAGTCAATGTGACCAACTAAGTTGGGGTGCGCAATGACAAAGTCGCGCATGCCCACAGTTTCAGGTTCGCTGAACGCCGCCGCGCCCCGATATGTGTCACTGCTCGTTGTGCCGCTAGAACCGGAACCGCCCCAACCCACGCCCCAATTTCGGTTCAAGTCAACACCGTATGTGGTGCCGCTAATCAGCCGACGATTCTTGCGCCACAAACGATTACCACCAGTGGCCCAGGTGTATTCGTAGCCATCGGGATTTTGCACGGGAAAGATATACACCTCGGCGGAATCCAAGGCGGCGGCAATGCGCGGATCAATTGTGTTGTTCTCCACAAATTGATCGGCGATCCACATGGTGGTCATGGTGCTGGCCCACTCGCGCGCGTGCATCGTGCCAGTGAAGATGAAGGCCGGCAATGCCGTTCCCGCGGGGTAACGCGAAATACGAATGCCGCGAATGACACGGCCTTGAATGGAAGTTCCCGCGTTGACAATGCTGACCAGATTTGGAAACGCCGCCACCATTTCATCAAGGCGCGCGTTCACCGCGGCCAGATTTTTGAAATCAGAGAACCACGCAAGGCCTTCCATGGGTTGCGCCAAGCGTGTTTGCTCTGCGTCGATTCTGTTTTGCAAATCCGCAATCGTGACTCGGTATGGAATGCCCGCGCGGTCCAACGTGCCAAGATCCGCTTGCGACATGCGGAAGTCTGCGTCGCCGCCAATGCCAACATGGTGGCTCCACATGTCGTCGCTGAGTTGATTGACCAACATTAAATCTTGCGCGCTGCGAATGCTGACTCGCGCCACAACATCGCCATCAAAGCGAACCGTGTCTGTGGGAACGACCGCGGGTGCGGCAGCAAGAACATCTGCAACGGTCACATTTGAGACGCCCTCGGTTGGTGCTGAAACAGTTGCCACATTGTCAACGACCACATTGGAGGTGGATGCCGACTTGGTGGTTTGCGGCTTGGCCGAAGGAGGCGCAACAGCAAGCAAAACAACAACCGTCAGCAAACTGATATTCATATTAGGAATCTAGTTGCAACTGAGATGGACGCCACTAAATGATTGAAGATTTGAACAAATTCCGTGATTGAGATTGACCTTTGTGAAGTTCTGGCGCACAGTACACACGTGGCATCATTTCTAAACAAAATTCTTGGCGCGGCACATTATGCGCGGTATTTTTTATTGGACGTCCACCACGCCTACAACGCATGTAGCGCCTGTGCAGGAGCATCTGACAAAGAATTTTCTAAGCGTAAGCGCATGTTTGCAAGCCTGTTGCGCGCACTAGGTGTGATCGTGTTGGCGATGCAAATAAATTGCACGGGCTCACTGCAGTTGGCAAAGCCGTGGGCCGCGCCAATGCAATATTCAACAGGGCTTGCCGACACGCCATTTCCGCCGCGCGACTTCGCCATGTTTGACGCGGTCAATGGGCGCGTGCTGATGTGGAGCGACGTGATTGATCTCACCGCGTGGGCCGATGTGATTGTGATTTCACACGAGCAATCTTGCCCCGGTGGAGTATGGATGCAAGACGCGTTGACTGAAGATGTTTTGGCGGCGTTTCCGCCGAGTTCGTTTTTTGAATCCACTGGCGACGTGGCTACGGTTGTGACCGAATTAGATAATTCGCGCAAAGACAGTCGCCGCGTTGTGATTCACTACATGGGAACTGACCCCCTACACGATGTTGCTTCGGCGATTCGAAAGGCGCACCGAACTGACAATGTGTTCACCATTGCGCTGGTGTCTAGCTCCGTGCGTTTTTTGCGCAATGAAGATGTGCGCAAGGCGGATGTTGTGGCGTACACCGCGCCCACGCGCGTGGTTCCGCCAAGCGATTTGCAAAGCGATCAACCGCGATCCCCGAAAGATTTAGAATTTAGAAAATAAAATTTCACCCGCGCATAGGCGCGCAAGCGAAATCACCGCTGATTGCACAACAGCTTTTTATTTGGAGCAGATCTGTTGCAACTCGGCTTGCGTTTTGATGATGCGAAAAAGTTTCTCAATCTTCATCATGGCCATAAGC
>CAJACJ010000541.1 GCA_903938205.1 uncultured bacterium | reverse complement strand
GTTGTGGCTGCGTGCTCAAATTTTCGGACATGCAAGCAAGCATACGAACATGGCGTGTCAACGCGACGATGAATGCGCGTGTGCGATTTGAAAGTCTCGCTCATTCAAGTTTGCAATTCATGGGCGAGTGTTACAATTTTTAACGATCTGCCTACTTGAGTTGTTACGCAGGTCGTTGGAAATTTTTTTGTCCTTGTAGCTCAACTGGATAGAGCGTCGCCCTCCGAAGGCGAAGGTTGTGCGTTCGACCCGCACCAAGGACGTTTCTTGTACTCGTGCTAGCCTGCGCGCATGCAACTTGCTGAATTTCAAAAACGAATTCGTGATCGCTACTTCGCAACCGACAATGCGCGCGGAATTCCTGGAACATTTCTTTGGCTGAGCGAGGAGATTGGCGAACTCGCTCACGCGTTGGGCAAGGCCGCCAAGGGCGAGCCCGATCACGCCAACTTGGAAGAGGAGTTCGCCGATTGCATGGCGTGGTTGTGCACGCTGGCCAACATCACCGGCGTTGATTTGGAGAAGGCCATTCAAGATAAATATTTTGGCGCCGACGGCGGGCCCAAGGGCGAGAAGTGAACTCCACGAACACGTCGATTGGCTTGCGTGTTTCGCTTTGTGAAGATGCGCGCGTTTCGGTTGTCCATGACGCCAGCGCCCCGTGGACATTGCGCGCGCACCCGGCGCCCGCGCCAATCGCAGGTTGGTGCGTGCTGGAACTCACGCGCAAAGCGGCAACGTTGGATCAGCTCACTGCGCAAGAATCGCAGGAATTTGGCTTGATTTTGAGCAAAGTCAGCGCCGCGGTTCGCGAAGCCACCAAGTGTGAGCGCACATACGTGACCTGTTTCGCGGAGGCCTATCGCCAAGTGCATGCGCACATTGCGCCGCGCCATGAAAGCGATGCGCGAACACAAGGCTGGGCCGTGGCGGACTTGTATAGACAAGTGCAAAGTGGATCAATTTCGCCCGCCGACCAAGCCGCGCATGAAAAAACATTTCAGTTGATCGCGCAACTTCTAAGTGCGTGAAAAATTACGCGCTTGCGCTCGCAAGACAATCCGTCTTATCACACAACTGTTTCTGTGCAATGCTGAAATACAAACGCGCATAAAACCTTCGCGGTTGCGCACTCAACACAATCCGTCGCCATGCAAATGTGTCCGTGAAATACTCAAATACAAACGCGCATAAAAAAACTCCGCGCTTGCGCACGGAGTTTTGAAGTGTCAATCAGATCAATCAACTACCAACGGTCATGTGCACAAAGCGAAGCACGCGCGTGCCCGCAGGCAACAGGTCCTTCAACTTCTTGGTTTCATCCTTCACATACACCTGGCCAAGCAACGTGACTTCCTCAAGGAACTTGCGAACCTTGCCTTCGGCCATCTTGGCGGCGATTTGCTCGTTCTTACCGGCGGCTTTGGCTTCGTCTTGCGCCTCTTGACGCTTCTGCGCCATCAAGTCAGCTGAGACGCCAGATTCATCAACCGCGATTGGAGTTGGAACGGCGGCGGCAACGCTTTGGCAAATGCCAGTGGCGCTATCGGCTGGAAGTTCACCCTCATATTGCAGCAGCACGGCAAGGCGGCCGTCATGATGAATGTAGTGCGCAAAGTTTCCGCCTTGCAGACACGTGCCACGACCAAACGAAATGTTCTCGCCAGTCTTGATGCGAACCTCATCCAAGGCCGCGGTCATTGGCGCGGTCATGGTGATTTCGCCACTTTGTTCAGCGGCGTGCTTGGCCAGCGTATTGGCCAACGCGCGAAACTCAGTGTTTTTAGCTGTGAAATCAGTCTCTGAGCGAAGTTCAATAATGGCGGCGCGACCAGGCTGGCTGAATATGGCAATGGTGCCATGACCAGCGGGACGGTCGCTGCGCGCGTCCATTTTGCCTTTGAGTTTCTCGCGCAACCATGCTTCGGCCTTCACCATGTCGCAGGCATTTT
>CAJACJ010000540.1 GCA_903938205.1 uncultured bacterium | reverse complement strand
CCCGCATCGCGGCAGTCATACGCGGTTGGAATTGTGCGCGCCGCGGTGGAACTTCCGCCGTAGCGGAACGGTTCACGCACCACTTCATCAGCCAAGTCTTCAACGGCGCGGCGCAACGTTGCTGTGTACAAAAGTGTTTGACGTTCAGCGGGCATGCGCTCCATCAATGAGCGCACTTGTGGAGCGAAGCCCATGTCAAGCATGCGATCGGCTTCATCAATGACAGCCATTTTTATCCACGCCAGCGAACACGCGTCTATTTCTAAAAGTTCTCGCACGCGCCCTGGAGTTCCAACCAACACATCCACGCCCGCGCGCAGCGCCGCAACCTGCGTAGAAATAGCGCTTTTGCCCCACACCACGGCGGAGCGCAACACGGTTCCGCCCAGAAGTTGCTCAACCTCTTTGCCAATTTGCTGCGCTAGTTCACGCGTGGGCGCCAACACAAGCGCGCGCAATCGGGCGCGCGAATCCGAGAATCGTTTTCCATGTTCATCTGGTCTGTCAGCGCGCAAGCGTGTTGCGATTGGCAACAAGTACGCCAGAGTTTTTCCGGTGCCAGTCGGAGCCACGGCCACAATGTCGCGGCCCGTGATCGCGGCGGCCAATGTTCCCGCCTGCACCTCGGTTGGCTTGGTGATATTGCTGCGCGTTAAGAATGGAATGAGCAGCGGGTCAACGCCGAGGGTCTTGAAGTCTTGCACAACCACAGGCTAGCGACTGCGGGCATGCGGGGCTCACACAGGTTTCAGAACAGGCGCCGGTGCGGGTGTCGCGGCGGGCAACAAACCCATACGTTGATATTTTTCGCGATACTTCACATCCAGACGCTTTTGACGATCGCCAAAATCAAGGCGGCGACCTTCCGAGAAAATCACAACGGGTTCGGTTGTCATTTCAAGCGGCTCGCCGGAAGCGATTTGCAGCGTGGCCAACTTTCCAGGCGCGATGGAACCCAGTCGATCGCCAACACCTGCGATTTGCGCGGCGCTACTGGTGACGCTTTGCAACGCCATATCGCGCGACAAACCATATGCCACGGTGGTGGCGGCGTGATCCGGCAAATGACGCTCATTGCTAGGGTCGTTTCCGGTCGCGATACAAAATGTAATGCCAGCGTCAGCCAACGTTTTGGCAAGCGTGTAAATCGCATCCACAGCATCGGCGCGCCGTCCAGGCAATCGATGTGTGCCAGCAATGACAACGGGCGCTTTCATTTCTTTCAATAGGGGAATGCAACTTGCCGCCCCAGCGCCGCCCCAAATAATTGGTTTCAGGTTTTTTCTTTTGGCCCACAGCAACGCGCTTTCAATTTGCCCTGGCGAGTTGGCTACAAAATAAACCGGCTCCTCACCTTTGAGCACGCCGATCATATTTTCAAATCGCAAATCGCCTTCGGTCTTTGGGTCTTTCTCTCGCGCCAACATCCACGTTCTAGCCCGCTCAAAGAAAGTGTCAATCTCTTTCAAGTTTTTCGCGGCGTCCTTCTTCTGATCCTCAACACTTTTATCCATCCAAGGCGAAACAATTGGCTCCGTCATTGGCCAGTTCACAACCAAGCCCGCGCGCGGCGTGAATGTTTGGTCCTCGTTGGTCCAGCCATCAATTCGCATAACGCTGGCGTGGCCGGCAACAACACCACTTTGCGGAAACACAACCGTGTTCAACACGCCGCCAGAACGCGCGACTGGAATTAAATCACTGTCGGGATTCACAGCCACACATGCGCGAATTTCAGGGTGAAACGCTCCAAATTCATTGCGGTCGTCGGTGGCGGAAACTTGTTGCACTTCAACAAGTCCAAGCTGGCTTCCCACATGAATAAATCCTGGCAGCACGGTGAATCCCGCGCAATCAAATTTTTCACAACCCGCCGCAAGAGTTGGCGCGTCGCCGGCGCCAACCGCCGTGATCACGCCCTTATCAAAAATCACATAGCCGCGCTCAATGAGGGCTTGGCCAGGCACGGCCGTGTAAATGCGCGCGTTGACCAAGGCCACCGGTTTTTGTTGCGGCTTAGCTGGAATCTGGTCACTCTGTGCGGACACGATCGCCGTCAGACTGAAAGCACCAACAAGTCCAAGAATTATTTTTGTTGCGCTGATCATTTGCTGACCTCCTCTAAAAGAATTTTCCATCCTTCACTTGAACCGCCGCAACCGCAATCGCCAGGACCCATGCTGTCGGGGTCGCGGCCGCGTCGCACTTGATCAACCAACGCTTCGCGTCGAAGATCAAGCATGCGTGTCAACAATGTTGTTGGCGCCGCCGCGGGCTTGGCGGGCTCCACCTTCAGTGGCTCAATGGTTTTTAAATTGCCGCTCTTCTCGCCTTCAGCAACCGCAAGTTCAAGCAAGTGCGAACGCAATTTCATGTCGCGCTCGCGTAAAATATGGTCATTTGCGCGGTTGAAATAGCAGGCTCCTTCAATCCAGGTGCTGTCTGCCAATGAAAAACTACTCAGCGGGTCGCCCGACCAAATCACAAAGTCGCCGTCTTTTCCAACTTCCAAACTGCCTACACGGTTGTCAATTTGTAATTGCTTGGCTGGATTCAGCGTGACAAATTTCAGCGCCTCCACCGGAGTGCAGCCGCCGTACTTCACGGCCTTGGCCGCCTCCATATTCATGCGCCGCGCCATTTCATCGCTATCGGAATTAAAACTCACCACAACTCCAACGTCGTGCATCATGGCGCCATTAGATGGCACCGCGTCCATGACTTCCATTTTGTAGGCCCACCAATCACTGAAGGTGCTCGCGCCCGCTCCATGCTTGGCAATCAGGTCGGCGACTTTGTATCCCTCCAACACATGTTGAAATGTTCCAATTCGAAAATTAAATTCTTCAGCAAGTCGCAACAACATCAGAATTTCATCTTGACGGTAACTGTGGCAATGGATCAAGCGTTTGCCCGCAAGAATTTCCGCCAACGTTTCTAACTGCAGGTCGCGCCGTGGCGGCATGGTGATGGCGCGTTGTTCATCCGTCAACGCCGCGTACTCGCTTTGCTTGGCCGCATACTCGCGTGCTCCGCGGAAGCTGTCGCGTAGCAACGCTTCAACACCCATGCGCGTGTTTGGATAGCGACCGCGCGGACGCGTGACATTTTCACCCAGCGCAAATTTAATTCCAGGAATCGCGTCATTTATGCGGAAATCATTGGCGCTTCCGCCCCATTTCAATTTCACAACGCTGTTCTGCCCGCCAATTGGATTGGCGCTACCGTGCAATTGATTTGCGACGGTCAAACCGCCCGCGAGTTCGCGGTACCAACCCACGGCATCGGGATCAATGCAATCACCAATGCGGCATTCAGCCGTGTCATTATTTGTTCCTTCGTTCACGCCACCTTCAATGCCAGTGTGGCTGTGGCAATCAATCAAGCCGGGCGTGACATGTTTGTTGGTTGCGTCAATCACAACCGCATCGGTGGGAATGTTGGCAAGGTTTGTGCCCACAGCTTTCACTTTTCCATTGACCACAAGCAGGTCAGCATTTTTTAAAGTGCCTGCGGGACCACTGGTCCAAATGGTGGCGTTCTTCACAAGTACGGTTTGAGCGACTGGCGCTTTTTCAAATCCATATTCACCAAGCGGCGTCACCGCGGGAATGAATGCCAGTGGGTCCTCTGTTTTCTTTTCTGGGCTCGCAGCCACTGTGGTTGATGGTTTCGCATCTGCAACTTTTGTATCTCCAGTTTTTGCATCGGCGACTTTCGCAACTTCGCGCTTGGTCAAAGTAAATACGATTGACTTTCCGTCACGCGTTTGCGCTACGCCATCAACACGATCCCCAATGCGAAGAGCCGTGCAACGCAATACACCCTCGCTTGCAAGCGCTTCGCCAGGCAAGGTAAAGCCCACACGGTCCAGGTCAAAATCAACGTGTTCTGCTGCGTATTTCTTTGGTTCAAACGGTTTTGCGACGGCGGCAACTGCGGCAGCATCCGCCACAGGAGCAGCCGGTTTTGCATCCGCAACTTTCGCATCCGCCACAGCCGCAACGGGTTTGGCATCGGCAACTTTTGCATTGGCAACAGGAGCAGTTGGTTTTGTATCCGCAACCTTCGCATCCACCACAGCCGCAGCTGGTTTGGCATCGCCTGCCGCCGCAACACTTGGCGCCAAAGTTTCAAAGCTGATCACCTTGGTCTCAGGATCAAAATTTCCCGCTAACTCAATTGCTTCGCTTTTCAATGTGCACGGACCTTTGAAACCAAAAATCACAGGCTCAAAGACATTGACTTTGTCGCCCGCAATCATGGTCGCCATGACATGAGTCTTCTCGCCAAAGAGCGGTCCATCAAGCAGCACCATGTTGGCCATGCGACCAACTTCAATTG
>CAJACJ010000539.1 GCA_903938205.1 uncultured bacterium | reverse complement strand
TGTGCGTCCAAGTGGTCCCATGCAACTCGTTGATAGGTTCCATCGCCGCGCATTTGCCACGACTGCCGACAATCGTTGAGACACGTTTGAATTACTTCCCACAATCGTGCGCGATGCTGCACCAAAAGAATTGGCGTGGCCGCTTCGACTCGTGTTTGCAAATTGCGATACATCCAGTCGGCGCTGCCGATGTACATGTCGCCATCAAGTGGATTGTCTTTGCCTGCTTGGAACCAGAAAATTCTGCTGTGCTCCAAGAAGCGCCCCACCACGCTGCGCACGCGAATGTTGTCGCTGAGGCCGGGCACGCCCGGGCGCAAACAGCAAAAACCACGGACAATAAGGTCAATTTGCACACCCGCTTGGCTGGCGCGATACAGCGCGTCCATGATGCCGCGGTCCTCAAGCTGATTCATTTTAGCGATGATGCGCCCAGGCTTTCCTGGCTTGGTCAATTCGATTTCGTTCTCGATCAATTGCAGAAAGCGCTTCTTCATGGCCACGGGCGCGATCAACAACTTCAAGTAATCGCGTTGGCGGCTTCGACCGGTCATGTAATTGAACAACCCGGTCAAGTCCTCGGTGATTTCCGGATCACAAGTCAACAAACCAATATCCTCGTACAGGCGCGCGGTTTTGGAATTGTAATTTCCCGTGCCGATGTGTCCGTAGCAACGAATGCCGTTCGCTTCTTGTCGAACAACCAGAGCAGTCTTGGTGTGTGTCTTCAGGCCGACCACGCCGTAGGCCACATGCACTCCAGCGTCCTCTAGCTTTCTGGCCCAGCGAATATTTCTGGCCTCATCAAAGCGCGCGCGCAGTTCCACCAACACCGCGACTTGCTTGCCAGTTTCCGCGGCGTGAATAAGGCTGGTGATGAATGGACTATCACCGCTGGTGCGATACAAACTTTGCTTGATGCAAAGCACCTTTGGGTCCTTGGCGGCTTGCTCAATGAACTGCTCAACACTGGCTTCAAAACTTTCATAAGGATGATGGAGCAACACGTCGCCTTTTCGAATTCGTGCGAAAATGTCGTAGTTTCCGTGGTCAAAACCTAATGGCTTCAGTGGAGTCCAACTGCTGAAATGCAGATCCGCGTCTTCCATATCCGCAATTTCATTCAGCGCTCCGTAATCAAGCACGCCATCGGTCTCGTAAATATCCGCCTCGTCGATTTCAAGTTCGTCCATTAAGAACTTCAGAATGCGCGGATTGGCGTTGGTTGGAATTTCCATGCGCACCACGCGGGCGAAGCGACGCTCGCGCAGTTGCTGCTGAATGGCCTCAAGCAAATCGTCGGCGTCGTCGTTGTCATGGTCAATCTCCGCGTTGCGCGTGACGCGAAATGGAAGCACTTTGAGAATTTCCATGCCTGGAAAGAGCTCATCCAAATTGTGCTCAATAATGTCCTGCAGCGGAATCCACCGACGAGTTCCAGGCACGCGATACAGGCGCGACGGAATCTCCGGCACTTTCACGCGCGCAAAAAGTTGCTCACTCTCACCGGGTCGTTGCAACATCACACCCAAGCTCACGCTCATGTTGGAGATGAATGGGAATCGATGGCCAGGGTCAACCGCCAGCGGCGTTAAAATTGGAAACACATTGTGGCGGAACCATTTTCGAGCTTCATTCTGCTCGTCCATATTCAGCTCATCCCATTTCAGCAGCTCGATATTTTGCGTGCGCAACGCTGGATACAAATCCATTTTCAGCATGTTTGCCTGGGCTTTTGCCATCATCATGACTCGCTCGCGAATGCCTGCAAATTGCTGGGCGGGCGTGAGCGCCTCCACCACTGGTCCAGTGAGACCTTCTTCAATTTGGTGACGAAGCGAACCCACGCGCTTCATGAAGAACTCGTCTAGGTTGCTAGAAAAGATGGATAGAAATCGAACGCGCTCAAGCAATGGAACGCCGGCGTCGCCGGACATCTCTAGAACGCGGCGGTTGAATTCAAGCCACTCGAAATCGCGGTTGAGAAATCGCGCGGGATCAGTGAGCGGAGTGAGCGTGGCTGAATTGGTTGTGGCGGATCCCGCGTCGGCAGCAATTGGATCGCGTTGAATACGATTACGTTTCAACGGACCACCCCGCTTTGAAGGCGCGCATCGCTGGAACTATTTTTGGACATTGCGTCAAGCGCAGTGTTGGGCGCAATAAAACAAGCTTCGCATTGCGGGGCCTCGACAACTCGCACTTCTTTCACGCGTACGCCAACTGGAAGTTGCGCCGCAACCGTGTTGGCAATGTGCTGCGCAACTAATTCCGCCGTTGGATTGACGCGGTCAAACGGCGCCGTCTCGTTGAGAGAGCGATTCATGAATGGTCGAATGGTTTCATCCAGGGCTCGCTCGAGCATATGAAAGTCGCACAACAAACCGTCGGCATCCAACGCGTCGCCACTGACGGCCACGGTGACTTCCCAATTGTGCCCATGCATTGGCTCGCGCACTCCCGCCATAACAATGGCGTGCGCGGCGGCGAATGTGCGGCGAATACGAAGTTCAAACATGAAATTGAGTATATGGTCTTGCCATAAATCTGCGGCAATATGCAATGTTTCATTGCCGTGTGGAAGGCGTTATTGTTTCAACATGAACCCCGCACCTTTAATGCTGAGTGTTTCTGGCGCCCGTGGCATTGTTGGAAAAACCATGACGCCCAATGTGGCCATGGCGTTTGGCCGCGCCTTTGGTTCGTGGTTACGCCAGCATTGCAAAGGCCAAGCGCATGTGATCACTGGCCGTGATGGGCGTGGCAGCGGCGCGGAACTTTTGGAGTGCGCGATTGCGGGACTTGTTTCAACCGGTTGTCACGTAACGGATCTTGGCGTGGCTATGACGCCAACCATTGGCGTGATGGTGTTGTACACCAAGGCGGACGGCGCGTTGATTTCCACCGCAAGCCATAATCCAATTGAGTGGAATGGTTTCAAATGCCTGGACGCTTCCGGAGCCGCGCCCCAAGTGGAACAAGCGAATGAAATTATTCGCCGCTTCAAAGTTGAACTGAAAAATTCCAGCCAAGATGGACCACGCGCCGTGTCAACTCTGCAAGTTGCAAGACAAACCGATGCTGATGAAATTCATGTGCGACGCGTGTTGAACTTGATCGATATCAAAGCCATACGCGCCGCGAAATTGCGCGTGGTGGTGGACAGCGTCAACGGCTCTGGCTGCAACGCGGTGCGTATGTTGCTGCAAGAATTGGGCGTGCACTTGGAGCACCTCAACGGCGTGGTGACGGGGCAATTTGCACACACGCCCGAACCCACCGAAGCCAACCTGCATCAACTTGCGGGCGCCGTGGCGAAAGGTGGTTTTTTCTGCGGTTTTGCCCAAGATCCAGACGCCGATCGACTTGCGATTGTGGATGAGAACGGCCACTACATTGGCGAGGAATACACATTGGCGCTGTGCGCGTTGCGCGTATTGGAGCGATCGGGTCCGGGCACCATGGCCACCAATCTCAGCACCAGCCGCATGATTGATTCAGTTGCAGAAAAATTTCCTGGCAGCCACGTCTATCGAAGCGCGGTTGGCGAGGCCAATGTTGTGGCGGCCATGAAAAATTCCAAATGCGTGATTGGTGGCGAAGGCAACGGCGGCGTGATCTGGCCAAGCGTGTGCTGGATTCGCGATTCGCTCAGCGCCATTGCGCTCACGCTGGAACTTCTGGCCACGCGCGGCAAAACGCTGTCTGTTATCGCGGCGGAAATTCCAGCCGTGTCCATGATTAAGCGCAAACTGGAACTTGGCAGTATCGGTGGACTTGAAGCGGTCAAGCCCGCGCTTGAGCGCGTAACAAAAACATTCGCGCACGCAAAAGTGGACACGACCGACGGAGTTCGAATTGATTTACCAACTGGCTGGGTGCATTTGCGAGCGAGCAATACCGAGCCAATTATTAGGCTTATTGCGGAGGCGACGACGGCGGCCGCAGCCAACGCATTGGCCGATGAAGTGGCCGCATGCGCTGGTTTACCCACATAAATTGGGCAAAATTATTTTTTAAATTCAGCGGGCAACTTGCTTTCGCACATCACATGTTGCGGCGGCTGCGTGGAGCAATCAATATGCACCATGAAAAATCCGCCATCCCTGTGCTTGCGAACCGCTGGCCACATGATGTGGCGATCGGTCCACGGAATCTCCCGAGACTCAACTTCGCTCAGTGGAACCCACTCAAGGCGACCCTCTTCAAATTCATTTTCAGGAATCAGCGCCGGATCAATCATGCGAGTTGTCTCGAACAAGAAAATCAACCAATGCATGTGGCCTTGATAGCCCCTTTCGCTCACCACGCCCATGCAACGCACATCATCGCTGGCAAGAGTGACGCCCGCCTCCTCTGAAATTTCACGGATAGCGCACTGATGCGGACCTTCGCCTTGACTCACTTCAAGCTTGCCGCCAATGGGACTGCACATTCCAATGTTGGGTTGCTTCTTGCGATGCAACAACAAAACGCGCCCCTGCTTGTCCCACAAATAGCATAAAACAGCCACTTTATAGGGCAAATTCTCAAGATTGTATTGCGCCGAATGCAGATCGCTCAATGCACCGCCTCCACTTGAATTGCGTTGGACTGCTTCAAGATCAAGCCCGCTTGTTTGCAAAGTTCGCCAATAGATTTATTCGTTGCCGCCGTCGCCTTCACCAGTGGCAGACGCACCGCGCCGCTGTCGCGACCAAGAAGTTGCATTGCGGATTTAATCGGTACAGGATTGGTGTCAAGCGAAAGCAATCCTTTTGATAGCGGTAGAAGTTTTTCATGAATCGCGCGCGCCGCGGCAAAATCATTTTTCAAGCACGCCTGGATTAATGACTGCACCATTGCGGGCATGATATTGCTGACCACGCTGATCACGCCAATGGCGCCGACCGAAGCGAACGCCAACGTAAGCACATCATCGCCCGAGAAAATAGGCAGCGCGCAACGACGACGAATTTCCGTGGCGGATTCGACGCTGCCAGTGGCTTCTTTAATGGCGACAATATTTGGATGCTTGCTCAGTCGCTCCACTGTTTCAGGAACAATGGCCACGCCACAGCGGCCCGGTATGGAATACAGAACGACGGGCAAATCGGCGGCGTCCGCGACATGCATGAAATGCTGGTAAATGCCCTCTTGATTGGGCTTGTTGTAGTAGGGCGCAACATGAAGCGCCGCGTCGGCGCCCAAAGACGCGACCAACTTATGCAACTTCACGGCGCTTGCGGTGCTGTTGCTGCCCGCCCCCGCCATGACTTGCATGTTGAAAGACTTCGCCGTGTCCACCGCAGTGGCGACAACATGTTCGTGTTCCTGCGCCGACAGTGTTGGCGCCTCGCCGGTTGTGCCGCAGGGAACAATTCCAGTCACTCCGCCCTCGGCCTGCGCACGAATCTGCTGCTTGAAACATTCCACATCAACGCGCTCGGCGTCGCTTGAAAATGGCGTGACCATGGCCGTCCAACAACCAGACAACTTTAATTTGGAATGTGCATTCATGTGTGGATTTCCCCCATGGCGGTTTTCATTTCTCGCACGGCTTCTTTCATTCCTACAAAGATAGAGCGACTCACAATGGAATGTCCAATGTGAAGTTCATGCAATTGCGGAAGCCGCGCCACTGGCCCCACATTGATGACATTGAGCGCGTGACCTGCGTTGAGTTGCAAACCAAGTTCGCGCGTGTGGCGCGCGGCCGTCAACAGCGTGGCCAATGCCACATCTGAATGCGCTCCAACGAGATTGCCCTGTTGTGATTCAACCGCATGCGCCCACGGCCCGGTGTGCAATTCACAAATACTCGCGCCAACTTTATGCGCCGCGTCGATCTGTTTGCGATCCGCGTCAATGAACAGACTGACCGGAATGCCTGCGCCCGAAAGCATTTTCACAACTTCACTCAGCCATGCAATTTGTCCCGCAGCGTCAAGACCGCCTTCGGTGGTCAACTCTTGACGACGCTCTGGCACCAACATGGCGGTGGCCGGCTTGATGTCGATCGCAAACGCAACCATTTCCTTGGTGGCCGCCATTTCAAGATGAAGCCGCGTGGAAACATGGTGCTTCAAAGCGCGCACATCGGCGTCTTGAATATGTCGACGGTCCTCACGCAGATGAACCGTGATTCCATCGGCGCCGCCAAGTTCGGCCAGTGTGGCGGCAAGCAAAGGACTTGGCTCCACTCCCTTGCGGGCTTGGCGCAGCGTGCAAACATGATCAACATTAACACTCAGGAGAGGCACGAATAAAGAGTAGCCGCTAAGATCGCATTCGATGAGTGCATTTGACCAACAACTTGCGACGCTTAAAAAAGAAATGACAGTTCAAGGACGCCGCGTGTTGGAACTATGCACGCAAGCCGTGGATTGTTTCTTTGACTCCGACACGGAAAAAGCGCGCGAAGTAGTTCTTGCCGATGAGGCGATTGATAAAGCCGATGTTGAAATTGAGCGCGCCAGCGTGCCTCTTTTAGCGATGGGACAAACCGATGAGCACGCGATTCGTGGCGTATTGACGATTGTGAAAGTGAACAACGAACTCGAACGCATCGCCGACGCGGGCGTGACCATTGCGGAGCGTGTATTTGATCCTCGATCATTCACGGAGCGCGCGCCCAACACCTTCCGCGTGATGGCCAACAGCGTGCTGGGAATGTTGCGCGACGCCACACGTTCGCTTGAACGACAGGACGCTGAATTAGCGCGGCAAGTGCTGCTTTTTGACGACACCGT
>CAJACJ010000538.1 GCA_903938205.1 uncultured bacterium | reverse complement strand
TTTCAAAAGATATGTACTTGCTCGAGCGCTCATTTATTTTCTCAGACGTTTGAGCAAGCGCTCATTGATGCTCTTGGCGTCAGCTTTGCCCTTGGAAAGTTTCATGACATGCCCCACCAATCGACCCGTTGCCGCGTCCTTGCCCGCGGCCACATCGATAGCGGCTTGTGGCTGCGCAAGAATTGCCTCCTCCACCCATGCGTCAAGCGCGGAATCATCGCGCACTTGAAGAAGTCCGTGAGTTTGCGCCAAGGCAAGAACAGTCTCATTGGAATCACACATGAAACCAAACAATTGATCGGCGGCTTGCGGACCAACTTCATTGGCTTCGCGCAATTTCACCAATTCAGCCACCTGCGCTGGCGTTGCGCCTAATTGATGAATAAGCGATTTCTTTTCATTGGCGCGTTTGGAGCCAGCATTGAGCAATAATTTTCCAACCGCAAATCCAGCGGCTGGTGTCGAGCCCGCGGCGGCAACGCACGCCTCAAAATAGAAACAATCCTCGCGCTCGGCCACCAAGTTCTCCGCATCAACAGGCTGCAAGCCCCACTCATGTTGATAGCGACGCTGACGACTGAGTGGCTGCTCCGTGAGCGACGCACGAATTTCTTGAAGCCACGCGGCATCCATTTGCACAGGAACAAGATCAGGATCTGGAAAATATCGATAGTCATGCGCGTCTTCTTTTTCCCGCTGCAAGACCGTCTCCAACTTTTCATCAAGCCAGCCGCGAGTGGCCTTCATGCCGCGGCCCATGACGCGACCATCTTGTTTCCACGCTTCAACTTGGCGTACAAACTCATATTCAATCGCGCCCTTCACGGCCTTGAAAGAATTCAAGTTCTTCACTTCCACAATCGGCGTACGCACTGTCGTGCCATCTTCAAGCGTGATCTCCACATTTATGTTGGGCTCGAAACGCATGTGGCCCTTCTGCATGACGCCCTCGGTGACGCCAAGAAACCTGCATAAAACACGCAGATTTTGCGCGAATGCAACCACTTCCGCCGCGCTCGCAAAATCCGGCGCCGTGACAATTTCAAGTAGCGGAGTGCCCGCGCGATTCAAGTCCACCAAACTTCCGTCGTAGTGGCGCCCACCCGGAAGTTCATGGCCAAGTTTCCCGGTGTCCTCCTCCAAGTGCGCGCGAATAATTCCGATGGTCTTTGTGGATCCATCGTCAAGAGGCAATTCAAATTTGCCTTCGCCACACAATGGCTGGTCGTACTGACTAATTTGATAGCCCTTTGGAAGATCGGGATAAAAATAATTTTTTCTATCCCATCGACATTGCTTGGCAATCTCGCAACCCAGCGCCATGCCAACGCGCGCGGACATTTCCACAGCGGCGCGATTCATGACGGGCAATGTTCCAGGAAGTGCCGCGACCAACGGATCCACAAGCGAGTTTGGATCGGAGCCATCAAAGTCCACATGCGCCGGATTAGGCGCGCGCGTGAACATTTTGCTGCGCGTACACAGCTCCACATGAATCTCCAGTCCAACAATCAATCTGGTGTGGGCAATGGCACTCTGCATCAGGACACTATAAAGTGGATTGGTCATGATTGATCCAATCGATAATTTGGCTGAAAAAATGCGTGGCCCATTGCGCATGCCAAGCGCCGCGCGCGCGCGTCAAGCACTGCTTTGGTGCGCGGGCATTTCGGTCCTGCTTGCGTCCTCTTGTCAAAGCACAAAAAAAGCGAGCTCGCTTGAAAATTCGCCCACCATGTACACCAACGTGATCGCGCCAGAGGAACCTGCCACGCAAGCCAACTTTGCGCAATCGGTTATTCCGACACGACCCTCTCCAGCGGCGCAACCCGTTGTGACAACATCAAGTCCTAATACGGTGGCTGAGCAAAATTTGGCAATGGCGCGGAGCACGCTTGCAAAATCAGGTGCGCTGGAATGCGCGCGCAGATTTCATCGCGCGCAAGAACCCGTTGAAATTCGCGTCGTGGCGCCAAGCACGCACGGCCTACTCACAATTCAAGTGTTGGACACCAATGGAAAATCATTGGGAGATCTTGGCGTGACGCCAGGCATTGTTGATTTGCGCCCGCTTGTTCCCAATATTGAAAATCTTTCCAAAGCCGCCTGGGTCCAACTGTGCGAAGATGGAACTCCAATTGGAGCGCCGATTGTTCTTGAGCCGCTGAGAAGTCCGCCGTCTGTACGAACCATGCGCGCGCAACGTAAAGGTACGAACGACGAATACACGCGCATCGTTGGTTGGGGTGATCGCCTTTTGAATCCCGATGACCAAGAAGTTGTTGCCGCATCGGCGCAATGGATTGCGTCGGAGCCAATTGTGTTAAGCGGATTCCGAACCGAATTGGATGTCGACGCGATTGTGCAAACTGATGTAGGACCAATTCGCATTGCATTTGCGCCCGATGCTGCGCCCGCCACCGTTCGTAATTTTGTGACGCTCGCCGACCAAGGTTTTTACAACAACACTATTTTTCACCGCATTGTTCCCATGAACCGCGAGGGCCAACCATTTGTGATTCAGGGCGGTGATCCAACTGGCACCGGCGACGGTGGTCCGGGTTGGAACTTGGCGCTGGAACCGAGTGATTTGCCGCACGATATTGGGGTTGTTGGAATGGCCCGCGGTGACGATCCACATTCCGCCGGTAGTCAATTTTATATTTCTTTATCACGCGAAGGCACGGCGCGACTGGATGGCCAATACTGCACATTTGGCTATGTTGTTTCCGGCCGCGACGCGCTGAATAAAATCACGCAGGCGAATATCGCCGACGCATCTACAGGGCGTCCATCTGACGCTCCGAAAATTCAAGAAGTGATCATTGTCGCCGCGCCACCACGGGTGCTGGGAGAAAATCGTAGAAACCAACGCATTCGTTCGGACACCCTCAAGGTGATTGATACAACTACTTCGCCCCAGTCGCGATGACCCTGCTCATTTGAATTGGCTTCAGTGGCAAACCAGAGCGCGCATCCACTTGTGAAGCCGCGATTTTTTCAACAACATCCATGCCATTGGTGACTTGTCCAAACGCCGTGTATTGATTGTCCAAGTGCTGACATTGCTCACGCGTCAGACATACAAAAAATTGACTGCCAGCGCTGTCGGGGTGCGCACTACGCGCCATGCTGAGCGTGCCAAGCATATGTTTTTTCTTATTGAACTCGGCCTTCACGTGCCAACCCGGTCCACCGGTTCCATCACCCTTGGGGCATCCGCCTTGAATCACAAATCCAGGAATAATGCGATGAAAAATAAGCCCGTCATAAAAACCTTTTTTTGCGAGCTTGAGAAAATTCTCCACATGTGCTGGAGCCACATCGTTCCAAAGTTCAACTTCAATGTCACCAAGATCCGTAGCGATTGTTGCGGTGGGATATGCCATAGGCGTCAGAGAGTAGCCATTGTGCCGCGTCACTGGCGCGTGCGTGACGAGTTGAACCCGTCAGCGTGACAATAATTTCCCAGTGCGCAAAGTTCCAAATGAAGTTGGCAAAATATACGAGCGCCCTTCAAATAGCGAGATTTCCCCAGAAAGAATGCCCGAAGCCACCCCGCCGCCAGATTGCGCTTGCTTCACCATTGACTCGGTCAAAGTACACGGCAGCAATTCCGCTTCTCGCTCGCCCACTCTGCCACGACTGGATTCAAACACAAATCGCCACACGCCATTCACGGGATCGCGCATCACCGTGCCAAGTCGATCATGCATTCGCCTTCCAGGCTGCAGCCA
>CAJACJ010000537.1 GCA_903938205.1 uncultured bacterium | reverse complement strand
GTGATGGAGTCGCCAATCAACACCACTTGCGCGTGGCTTGTGTTGGCGCGCTCAAGCACAAGATTTTGCCGCGCATACGCGCCGGACTCGCGCGAGACTGGCGTGGTGGTTGCGGGCTGAACTGGTTCTGGGGCAATCATGGGTGTGGCTTCAGGTTGCTGCGCAGGTTGTTCCACCACCACGGCGGATGGTGCTTGCGCATTCTCAGGTGCGGCTTCCGATTGTTGCGCAGGTTGCTCCGCCACCACGGCGGCAGGTGCTTGCGCATTCTCAGGTGCAACTTCAACTTGTTGCGCAGGTTGCTCAGCCACAACAGCGGCTGGCGCTTGCGCATTCTCCGGTGCAATTTCAACTTGTTGCGCAGGTTGCTCCGCCACCACGGCGGCTGGTTCCGCAGATGATGCCGCACTAGCCGCAGCGGGTTGCTCAACTACTTGCGCAATTGGCGCGGATGCTTTTGGCGCAGGCGCCTCTGTAAGTTGCGTTGTCACTGGTTTAGATTTTTGTATCGGGGTTGAAGCCAAAACCCGCTTATCGCGCATAGCCATGGAGGACTCCGTGGAATTTACGCTTTGAGATTTCGCAGCCTGTGGCGGTGGCGAGTAAGGAGTTGCGCATCCCGCGCCGCTTGCCATTATGAACACGCTTGCGCCTGCAACCGCGCAGGCTTTCATAAAGAAAATAATTCGCAATGTTGAAATGGTTTTCATAATGTTCCGTCCATATCTCTGGTGCGGTGCATGCAAGAGTGTCATTCACCATTGCGTGTCAGTTTAGATTAGTGCCTGTGGTGCTGCCGCTCAATCACCAGCGAGGCGTTTAAATAATTCTGCGCCGCATCGCCACGCTGATACGTTGAAGGCTCAAATCGACATTTCCAAACACCCATATTGTCCGCGTTGGAGTTGGTTGCATGTTGGCCGCGCGCATTCTGCGCTTCTATGCGCGCCACAATCTCATCTATAAATGGATGGCGCCGCGCAGGATTGGTGCGAGTGGTGGTGGGGTACAGATGCAACGAACCGCGGGTCACGCGCATTAAATCAATCACCGCCGCCATGTGCCACTGCAATGTGAAAGGAGAATTTGTAAGAATGCCACCCGACGCAGGATCGCTGTAGGTAAAAAGTAAATGCGCGCTGAATGTGTGGTCAAATGTTTGATCATCCAGCGGAAGATGCAGCAGACTTGCGTTGATGTAACGACCAGCGCGCAAGCCAGATTCATAGTCGGCTAAGAAGCCGTTCAGCGCCGCGCGCTTGTTGTCCGCGTACGCCTGCAAATCCAAATCGCTGTAGGCGCCTTCATACGTTGCCATGGTCTTCACGGTGTAGGCAATGTCATCATGGCTGCGTTTGCGCAATTCATGTGCGTCGTGTGCATACAAAGGATCAACGCCAACCGCGTCAACGCCAGCCGCAAAAGCCTCGGCCACAAAAGAACTTGGTCCAGATGGGCAATCCAGAACACGCTTGCCCTTGAGCGATTCAAGTGTCACGCCAAACATGGCTTGATAATCCGCAGCAAGGCGGCCAAAGAATTGCATGCGATCCAGAATCAGCGTGGGCTTGGTCACGACGCCATTGTGACCAATTCTGCGTTGTGTGTACCCATGCAGTGGCGATTTTTGCAGTACAAATTTACAAATAACAAGCCCCCAAGTTTTGCAACTCAGGGGCTAATTGTTTCATCGCCGCCCACAAT
>CAJACJ010000536.1 GCA_903938205.1 uncultured bacterium | reverse complement strand
TCTTATGTTGCAAGCGCTATGTGCGCGGTGCTTGCGGACGCCAAGCCCGTCTTCGCTGATGTTGAAGCCAACAGCGGCAACATGACCGTTGCCAGCATGGAAGCCGTTCGAACATCGCGCACCAAGGCGTGCATACCGGTTCACATTGCGGGTTGGCCCTGCGATATGCCCGCCATAAGCGCGTGGGCCGCGCAACATGGCATTCACCTTATTGAAGATTGCGCGCAGGCGCACGGCGCGCATATAGACGGAAGGTCCGTGGGAACGTGGGGCGTGTTCTCAAGTTGGAGTTTCTGCCAAGACAAGATCATGACAACCGGTGGCGAAGGCGGAATGTTGTGCACGCCCGATTTGCGCCTGTGGAAAAAGGCGTGGCAGTATTCGCAGCACGGCAAGGACTATGACTTATCGCACGCCAAAGTTGCTGAGCCAGGATTCCGCTGGCTGATTGCACATGAAGGCACCAATCTTCGCATGACGGAAATGCAGGCCGCAATTGGCTTGTGTCAGTTGCGCAAACTGGATGATTGGGTTGATCGCCGCGCGCGCAATTCCACGATTATGCAAGAGGCATTGGGCGGTCTTCGTGGCGTGCGTGTGCCTGCTACGCCTGCTGGCCATGCGCACTATCGCTGCATGGCCTACGCGCACACCGCCACTGACCGACCAAAGTTGCTTGCGGCTTTGGTACGCGCGGGGCTTCAAGCAAACATCGGTTCGTGCGCGGAAATTTATCGCGAGCCCATCTTTGCGCAACACGGACTTGCGCCCACCAACGCGCTGCCGGTGGCGCATGCGCTAGGTGAAACAAGCATTGCGCTTATGGTGCATCACACCATTGATGAAGTGACTATGCACAGACACGCTAGTGAAGTTCGCAGCGCGCTTGAGTCTGTGGATGCAACTCGCGCTGAGTCTGGCCGCGGTGGCTGACCCATGCTTCGCGAAATACTTCCTCTGTTTTTAATGCCAACATGTGTGGTGCTTGCTTTGCTTGTCGTGGCGCTACGCACGCGTCGGCGTTGGCCAATTGTTGTTGCACTTGTGTTGCTGTTGACGGCAAGTACGCCGGTAGTCAGCAATGTGCTTATGCGCGCGGTTGAGGGCTGGCGCGTGCGGCAAGTGACAAGTGATGCGCCAAATGCTGATGCAATTGTGGTGCTGAGCTTTGGCATTCGCGATGTGCCTGGCGATACAACATCGTTTGAATTTGACGACTTTGACCGCTTTCTTGGCGGCTTTGATTTGTATAAAGCCGGCAAAGCGCCGCGACTGATATTCACGGGGGGCTGGTCCGCTTGGAAACCTGACGTGCCCTTCATCGGTGATGTATTGATCGCACGCGCCCGCGACTTTGGTGTGCCTGCATCGGCGCTATCCACCACAAGTATAGCCAGCAACACCGAACAAGAAGCCGCGGGCGTTGCGGAGTTGCTTGGCGTTGGAAAATCTCCCACCGCCCCGCGCATTCTTCTTGTGACATCCGCCTATCACATGAGCCGCGCCGAAATGCTTTTTCGCCGCGCTGGCTTGGAAGTAATCCCCTTCCCCGTGGACTTTCAAACCAAACTCGGCATCACGCCGCGCTCGTTCATTCCAAACGGTGACACGCTGAAGCAAACTGATGCCGCTCTGCACGAAATCTACGGCCGCGTGTATTACTGGATTGTTGGCGGGTAGAAGTTTGGGCGTGGGGTGCCAGAACTCGATTTCTATCAAATAGGTGCGGACCGCCTTCATGTGTAGAATCTGGATACAACCTAATGAAAGCAACCAACATGGATGAAGCACACTTTGATCTCAACGACATTGAACATGAGCCGACAGATGCTCAGTTGGACGCGTTGATGAAATCCGTGGCCGAAGAAGTTGCGCGCCGCGCCAAAATTGCCAATGATGCATTCATGCAGAACCTGCGCGCCGCGATTGCGGCGGTGAATAAATCCGGAACGGATGCCTGACGTTGATTGAACGCTCGTGTTTCGTCCACGAAGCCTAATGCGTTAATCGGCTATTGCTACATTGTGGGCAGGCCTGAAAAGCCACCCACCCCATATAAAAAATGCTTGATCCTTTCATAAAATGCAAGTATTACACACGACTGCGAACGATCACTGAGAAGCTGATTCAAGCTGGATGGGTGGGGCGAACAGTAACGCAACCGCAGTTGGCCCGCATGTTCAATGGCACACAGCAGTGGCTGAACGCTAAAATTGGCATCGGCTGAACGCTAGAATTGACATCGGCTGAACGCTAGAATTGACAGCGGCTCAATGCGTCGGCACTGCTGACCCCAGACAAGACCGGCACCACCGAACCAGAAGCCGCGGGCGTGGAAGTACTCTCCTTTCACCACTCGGAAATTACTCATCATTGCTGAATCCCGCACTGCCGAACCGCGAAAAGCCAGCCACTGAAGGCCGCTGATTGCTTTACAGGGTGCCTATCGCAAGTGGCGTTTTTATGGCAAAATGTAGGTTTATCATTGCAATATAGGAATTAAAAATCTAAATTACTATGATAATTCAGCGATCAGATGCCATTGAAGCTATCCACCGCGGTTTGGCGAACAACCCCAGCGTGACGCTACTTGGCCCACCAATGCGGTAAAACAACATTGGATAGGGCGTGATATGCAACTTGCCAGAAAGGGTACTTACCGATGGTCCCATTCCATTTCTTCGCTGGGCAATTGCGGATGCAGTACTCGAGCATGGCGAAAGCAGCATCAACCTGAGACTGCACGATGCGTTTGTAAACCTGCGTCGTCATGACGGCGATAGTAGATTGTCGCTGCAGACTTATCGGCGTCGTAACAGTGGGTACGGAACTGGACTTGTTTGTTCAACCCGGCGGAAAGCGCGTTGGCTTTGAGTTGAAGTTTGCAGATGCTCCCAAAATGACAAAGTCACTCGCTTCGGTATTAAAAGATTTACGTCTTGATTCGCTGATTGTGGTGAAGCCGTCGGGATCCGATTATCAACTGTCACCTGAAATCAAAGTGATGTCGCTGAAGTCCGCGCTGCTTGAGTGCGATGAATTGATACGGTGAATTGATGCGGTGAATTGATGCGGTGAATTGATGCGGTGAATATTGACCACGCATGCGGCTGTGTTTTTGAACGCCATATATGGCGTAATAAAATAATAAAATTCATAAAACACGCCATTTGTGGCGTTTTAAATTGACTTGTGAACCGAACACGATATAGTAAACTTGTATGAAGATTCAATCCAACATCACCAGCGAGGCGCTGTTGAAACTTATTGGCGAACGACTTGCCCGTCTTCGTCTGAGCAAAAACCTGACACAGAAAAAACTTGCGGAGCAAGCGGGTCTTGGCCTGCGAACCGTGCAACGACTGGAATTGGGATTGGCGGCAACGCAACTATCTGGCTTTGTGCAAGTGTGCCAAGTCCTTGGTTTAGTAGAGCGATTCGATGTGCTCATACCAGAAGAGCAAGCAAGTCCAATTGCGCAACTTAAATTGCAGAGCCGCAAACGACAACGCGCTCGAAGCCGCAAGACTGCGACAGGCGCAACAAAGAAATGGACCTGGG
Source organism: uncultured bacterium (assembly GCA_903938205.1). Lineage (GTDB taxonomy): Bacteria > Planctomycetota > Phycisphaerae > Phycisphaerales > SM1A02 > SYAC01. The sequence continues at coordinate 765 of CAJACJ010000536.1, read as the reverse complement.
GTGAATCGACATGATCGCAGAAGTGCAATTGTGGGGACGGACCATTGGAGCAGTCTTGCAAGAAGAAGGTCGTCATGTTGCCACATTCCAATATGACCCAGCATTTGCCGAAAGTGGAATTGAGATTTCACCAATCATGATGCCACTTCGCAAACAGGTGTATGAATTCCCGGAGTTGCCCCGCGCCGCGTTTCACAGTTTACCGGGACTGCTCGCCGATTCGCTGCCAGACAAGTTTGGAAATGACTTGATCAACGCGTGGCTTGCAACGCAAGGAAGATCGCAAGAAAGTTTTTCGCCAGTGGAACGCCTCTGTTACACGGGAACTCGCGGCATGGGCGCGCTGGAGTTTGCGCCAGTGCTGGGGCCGAAGCAGCGCAAATCAGTGAAGATTGAAATCGATTCGTTGGTGCGGCTGGCTTCGCAAGTGCTCACTCATCGGAATAATCTCAAAGGAAATTTTGCGAGTGCGGCAAAGAAAAAAGCGCTGGAGGAAATTCTGCAAGTGGGCACATCTGCTGGCGGTGCGCGGGCCAAAGCGGTGATTGCGTGGAACCGCATAACAAATGAAGTGCGGTCAGGCCAGATCACGGCGGGCGATGGATTTGAATACTGGCTGCTTAAATTTGACGGTGTGACGGGCAACAAAGACAAAGAGTTGGAAGACCCGAATGGATATGGCGCAATTGAGTATGCGTACCACTTAATGGCAAAGTCCGCGGGAATAACAATGAGTGAGTGCAGGTTGATGGAGGAAAACGGGCG
>CAJACJ010000535.1 GCA_903938205.1 uncultured bacterium | reverse complement strand
GCCCACGCAACCCATCATGGGGGTGTCCATTGACACGCGTGAAGATCTTGCGGGAAAAATGTTCCTGGCGCTGCGCGGAGAAAAAACAGATGGTCACGCGTTTGTTGATGCCGCCAAAAAAGCGGGCGCAGTCGCGGTAATGATCGAGAAAAAAGACTGCCAATGCCTGGGCGTGCCTCGCTTGTTGGTGCCCAATGTGCAAACTGCGTTGACCGCCGCCGCCGCCGCGTGGCGCAATATCTTGCGCTGCCATTGCGTGGCCATCACTGGAAGCGCCGGCAAAACCACAACGCGACGATTGATCGCCGCCGCTCTTGAAGTGTTCGGCGCGACACACGCGAGTCCAAAAAGTTTCAACAACCATCTTGGTGTGCCGCTGTCAATTCTTTCCGCGCCACGGGACACAAAGTTTCTGGTGCTTGAAATTGGAATGAATCACCCTGGAGAAATTGAACCGCTTGCGCGCTTGGCGCGCCCTGAAGTGGCCATGATTGTGAACAGTGGCAGCGCGCATCTGGGCGGGCTTGGAAGTTGCGAGGCTATTGCAGAGGAAAAATGCACCATTTCGCGCGGGCTTGACACATCTGGAACATTTGTGATTCACGGTGATTCACCTGGTTTGATTGATATCGCCCTGAAGCAAAAAAGACCCGCGGGCGGCTTGCTGATTTTGTTTGGCCAAGGCGGCCGTTGTTTGTGGAAATTATGTTCGCGCGACGCAGCCAGCGATGGCTCGCAGCACGTTGTGGTGCAAGGACCCGCCTATGGTGGCGGATGCAAAATTCCTTTCACGTTGAAATTGCCGGGATTTCACAACGCCATCAACGCCACTGGCGCCATTGCAGCGGTGACCGCGCTGGGTCTTGACGCGCAAAAAGCCGCCGACGCCATGGCGGGGGTTCTTCCTTCCGACGGGCGCATGGTTCGCGAGCGCGTTGGAGCCATTGATATTTACAACGACTCATACAACGCAAATCCAGAGGCCATGTTGGCGTCGATCGCGGCATTCGCAGAAGTGTCCGCAACCGCCAAGCGCCGCGTGGTGGCGCTGGGGGACATGCATGAATTAGGCGCGCAAAGTCAGGCGCTGCACCACATGGTGGGCGAACGGCTTGCCACTGCTTTTAGCGGAAATCCCCCTGAAATAGTCATGACTTCGGGTCCGCTCAGCGCCGAGATTGCGCGCTCCGTGAAGGCCTTGGCGCCGCAAGTTCAAGTGGAAATGGTGACCGATTTGGTGGTCGAGGCGCCGCGACTTGCGGGCTTGTTGCGCGATGGCGACGCGCTCTTGATCAAGGGTTCGCGCGCGAGTTCCATGGAACGACTTTTGGAAGTCATCCGCCTCCAAAAATCTCCCGCCAAGAGTGCAAAGACTTCTTGACCAATCAACCGATGAAGAAAGCATCCCATGCTTTTCAATCTTGTTGATCTATGTCAGAACTGGCTTGATGAACATGGGCTTTCCGCTCTTGTTCAATTGATGTATCAGTTGGAGTTTCGCGCCTTGCTTGCCACGGCGTTGTCATTCGCCATCACGGTGTTCGCGGGACCAACTGTCATTCGCTGGTTGCACCGGAAAAAAGTGGGCGATTCGCCTGAGTTCTACAATAAAACGCTCAACGAGTTGATGAAATCCAAGGCCAACACGCCCACCATGGGCGGCATTTTAATTGTGGCCGCTATTTTCATAAGCACGTTTCTGCTTTCGGATTGGATTCACAGCCGGTATGCGCAAGTGTGCATGATTGTGCTGTTTTGGCTGGCGGGGCTGGGCTTTTTTGATGACCGATTGAAACTCACCGCGCGCTTTCGCAAACTAGGCACGCGCGAAGGCTTGTTCATGTGGGAAAAATTATTGTTCACGCTTGGTATCGGAATCATCGCCGGTTATTTTCTGTACACGGGCGCGCAACACATCGACGCCACCGTGTTGAATTTGCCGTTTCAGCGCACGTATCCCCCAACTCCAATTGCCGAAGTAATTGTTCAGCCGCCCAATGTCGCGTCCAATGTGATCGTGCTTTCATGCCTTTGGTTCGTGGTGTGCGCCACATTTTGGATTGGCCTTATGAGCAACGCCGTCAATCTCACCGATGGCATGGACGGACTCGCCACTGGAACAGTTCTGATTGCCAGCATGGTGACTGCGGTCTTGGTGGCGATCGCGGTGAGTCCGCGCGCCAGTTTTTTCTTGATGGTGCCGCATGTGCCCGAGGCGAAAGAATTGTTGGTGATTGTGGGAACAATGTCTGGCGCGTGCATTGGTTTTCTGTGGTTCAATTGTCAGCCGGCCGCGGTGTTCATGGGCGACACCGGCAGTCTGGCATTGGGCGGACTTCTTGCCACCATTCTTGTGGCCATTCGACAGGAACTTTTATTGCCGCTGGTGGGGGGCGTGTTCCTGATGGAGGCTGGCAGCGTTGTGACTCAAGTTGGTTGGTTTAAAATCACAAACAAACTCACGGGCACGGGGCGGCGCATTTTCCGCTGTGCGCCTATTCACCATCATTTTCAATTGCAAGGGTGGAGTGAATCACAAACCGTGGTGCGATTTTGGTTGATCTCGCTGTTGCTTGGAATTGCCGCGCTGGTCATGTTGAAATTGCGCTGAAATGAAGCAGAATGCCGGCATTTGCGGCGCCCAGTTTTTGGCGGTTCGAATCGCTGCGCAATGGCGCAATCCACGTCAAAGTGGTATTTACACGTTGAACAAGAAGTGAACGACGTCGCCATCTTGCATGACATAGTTGCGACCTTCGCTGCGCATTTTGCCCGCGTCGCGAATGGCTTTCTCGGTTCCAAATTGTTCCAGGTCCTTCACCAAGTAACACTCGGCGCGGATGAAGCCCTTCTCAAAGTCGGTATGAATCACGCCCGCGCTTTGCGGAGCGGTGAAGCCGCGGTGGATGGTCCAAGCGCGGATTTCCTTGGGGCCCGCCGTGAAATAACTTTGCAGGCCCAGCAACTCGTAGGCGGCGCGCGCCACGGTGGCAAGCGCGGGTTGATTCATTCCCAAGCTGGCCAACATTTCAGCGCGATCGGCGTCGGGTAATTCGGAAAGTTCGCTTTCAATTTTAGCGCACACGCAAATCACTTGGCCGCCCTCCACCTTGGCGCGCGCAAGAACGCGCTTCACCATGTCGCACTCGCCGTTGAGATCATTTTCATCCACATTGGCCACGTACAAAACTGGTTTGGCGGTGATCAACCCTAAGCCGCGACCCAAGACGCGCTCCTCGGCGGTGAAATCGCCACCACGTAAAGGATCACCTTTTGCAAGTAAAACAAAGGCTTTTTCAAGGTACGCCACGCGAGCGATGGCGTCTTTGTCGCCGCCACGGGCGGTCCGTCGCAAGCGCTCAAGACTGGATTCCACCACGCCCAAATCAGCCAGCGCCAATTCGGTGTCAATGGTTTCAATGTCGCGGATTGGATCGGGTTTGCCGTCCACATGCATCACATCTGGGTCGTCAAAGCAACGCACCACATGCAGAATGGCGTCAACCTCGCGAATGTGGCTGAGAAATTTGTTGCCCAGGCCTTGGCCTTCGCTGGCGCCGCGCACCAAGCCCGCGATATCGACAATGCGAACGGAGGCTGGAATTATTTTCTCGCTTTGAATTTTCTTGGCGATGATGGGCAGACGATCATCCGGAACATTCACCACGCCAACATTGGGCTCAATGGTGCAGAAGGGATAGTTGGCGGCTTCAATTCCGGCCGCGGTGAGCGCGTTGAAGAGGGTGCTCTTGCCAACATTTGGTAGACCAACAATTCCGCATTCCATGAAGCAACTCCTCTGTTAGAAAATCAATAGTGAAGGGGCAACATAATAGCGGCGAATCACGTCGCCGAGGCGTTACGCTTGGGTCATGTCCGCCAAAGACCGTCCAACTGCACGAGCGCGCAAGAGATTGATTTTTCTTGGCGCTTTGGCGTTGATGGCAACCGCGGGCTTGGCCGCTCGTTTATGGCAATTAACTGTTGTGGATGGCGCCGAGTTTCGTCAAGAAGCCGAGCAGCGACTTGATCGAACCATTTGGCTTCCAACAGTTCGCGGAAAAATTCTGGATCGACTTGGTCGAGTGATCGCCGAAGATGTTCCCGCATGGGATGTCGCAATTGATTACTCCGTGATTGATGGATCATGGGTGCGTGGCCGCGCGTTGCGCACGGCGCGCAAGGCGTACGGCCGTTCATTGTGGGGAAGACTTTCACGCGAGGCAAGGGATTCAACTATTGAGTTGTGCCTTGTTGGCGAGGAGCAAGCGAAAAATGAAATGCTGGATCAAGTCGCAACTCTGTGCGATATTCCGCGCGCCAAGATTGACGAGCAAATGGAAATCATTCACGCGCAAGTTCAAAAGCGCGCCGACGCGACATGGGCTAAGCAGCGCGAGGCGCTTGCCACCAAGTTGGGACATGATCCTGGCGACTCTTTTCACCCTGAACCAATTCGCGAACAAAAAACTGCGCATGTCATCGCGCGCCAAGTCACCGACTCCGCGGCGTTCGCCATTCGAAAAGTGGCGGACGCATTTCCAGATTCGGTGGAGGTCATTGACGCGGCGCGGCGCGTGCGACCTTGGGAATCCGCCGATGTTCGGTTGAGTCAAAAAACACTGCCAAAACCCCTGCGAAAAGCGGCTGATACCAATATTCATGTGCGCGGAGTTTTTGATCATGTGCTGGGAACAATTCGTGAGGAGACATGGGCCGAAGATTTGGCGCGCCGGCCATTCGTGGGCATCGATGGAACAATTGATCCTGGTGGATATCGCCCAGGACCCGATCTGATTGGTGGACGCGGACTTGAGGCCGTATATGAAGATTGGTTGCGGGGCAATCGCGGACAATTGCGCACGCGCTTGGAGACCGCGCAAAGCGAAAGAGTGGAACCTGAATTTGGTCGCGATTTAAAGTTGACCATCGACATTGAATTACAAGCGCGCGTGCAGGCCATTTTAAATCCTGAATTTTCTTTAACCAAGGTGCAAGAGTGGCATCATGGTGGCGGCGATGGTTTGCCTTTGGGCATGCCGTTGGCAAGCGCGGCGGTGGTTGTTGAAGTGGACAGCGGAGAAATTCTTGCCATGGGAAGTTGGCCCACAATGGCTGACGCCGAAGGAATGTCCGCGAGCGATTTATTTCGTTTGCAGCCGGGCGTGAACCGCGCCAGTGAAGCCGTGTATCCGCCAGGCTCCATTGTGAAACCTCTTGTGTATGTGGGAGCGGTGGGCGCTGGAAAATTTCCGCTCGTGGGCACGGTGGAATGCAAGGGACATTATTTTCCAGAGTTCAAAGATCGCGCGCGGTGTTGGATTTATCGACCGCAATACGGCATGACAAATCACACGGCGCAAATCGGTGGACCTCTCAATGTGGAGGCTGGAATAAGCCGTTCTTGCAACATTTTCTTCTATACCGTGGCGCACAGATTTGGCTTACGGCCATTGGTGAGTTGGTATAAAAGTTTGGGCGTGGGCATGACGCTGGGAACAGGTTTGCAAGGACCACTTCCCGCCGCGAAGCGTGGAGTGAGTGGCGAGAGCATTGGCATGATTCCAAATGAGGAGCAGCTTGCGAACATAGAGGGACGCCATGATGTGTTCACGCCCATCATCATGGGAATTGGACAGGGACCGATCGCATGGACGCCACTACAAGCCGCCAACGCGTTCGCAACTCTTGCGCGCGGCGGTGAAATTCGTGACGCGCATATTGTTCGCGATGCCGCCGCGCTTCCGCCAGATCGTCGCACTGGAAAATTAGACATGCCAGCTGAAGCCTGTCGCCGCGCGCTTGAAGGTTTGCGTCAATCCGTGGAGGAGAAATATGGAACGGGTCATCACATTAAGTATGGTGATGGAAGTCAGGAACCAATTATTGCAATTCAAGGCATGACGGTGCGCGGTAAAACTGGAACGGCACAAGCGCCTCCGCTTCCGCTAGACGACAACGGCGATGGAAAACCGGATCGTTCATTGAAAGGAATTGATCACGCGTGGTTTGTTGGGTTGGCTGGTCTCAAGGGTGCGAAACCTAAATACGCAATCGCTGTTCTTGTGGAGCGTGGTGGCAGCGGAGGAAAAGCGGCCGGACCAATCGCGGGTCAAATTGTTCAGGCATTATTGGATGAGGGCTACTTTTCAGAAGATAAGAATGGCGTAAATATCAATGAAAATAGCGGTGTTGAGCCATTTTCTCCCTCACAAGATCCAATGCCGATTGATCCAGAACTTGATGAAGGTGACACGCAAGTATGAGCGCGGTATCACCACCACTTGGATACACGGGCGGACGCTCACTGGGCAGCGGCGGACTTGTATGGTTCAACGCCGGTTGGATCGTGGTGGTGGCCGCGGCGTTGTTGACGCTGCTTGGAAGTTTTTCAATTGCGATCACCGAGCCAACACTTGCGAAGAAGCAATTGATGTTCGCCGTGCTGGGCATGATCGCCGCCGCCGTGGCATGTTTACCAAGTCATAAACTGCTTTCCAAAAGCGCGTGGTACTTGTACGGTCTCTCTATCATTTTATTATTGCTGGTGCTGGTTCCAGGCACGCCCGAATGGTTGGTGCGCCCAAAGAACGGAGCACGGCGTTGGATTAATCTTGGCTTCTTTGAATTTCAACCCAGTGAAATTGCCAAGCTTGCGTTGGTGTTGGTGTTGGCAAAGTGGTTGCGTCGGCCACCATCCATCTCCAAGTGGCGTGGTTTTTTTGCGCCCTTCGCCATTGCTCTGCCGCTGATTCTTTTAATTCTTGTTGAGCCAGATTTGGGAACGGCCATGTTGTTTATTCCTCCGGTGCTCGCCATGTTGTTGGTGGCGGGGGCTAGAAAAAGACATATCGCCACGCTTATCCTTGGCGTCTTAGTGATCGCGCCCATCACCTATCCCATTTTGCGGCCGCACCAACGCGAGCGTGTCGACGCGCTTTTTGCCCAATTTCGTGGCGATGACCGCTATGCGCGCGATATTGGATTTCAAGCCGATCGTGCCATGACCTTGGTGGGTGCGGGTGGATTTTGGGGTAACGATCGCGCACACGCTGAGGCGTTGGTGCGCAACAATCATTTACCAGAGGAGCACAATGACATGATCTTCGCGGTGATTTGTTGTCGCGCTGGATTTATTGGTGGGTTCATCACTTGGTGTTTGGGTTTGCTCTACGCCGGTGGCGCCGTGGTGTGCGCGCTCTCCACGCGCGATTCATTTTCTCGCCTCATCGCAACTGGCATTGCCGCAATTGTGTTCACGCAAATCGCCATCAACACCGGAATGACATTGGGAGTTTTTCCAGTGACCGGAATCACGTTGCCATTTGTGAGCTACGGCGGGTCCAGCATGGTGTCTGGGTGGCTTGCCACAGGAATTATTTTTGGTCTTGGACTTCGTAAACCACGCAACTTGGAAAGCCTAGGAGGTGTTCGTTGAATAGGGTCTCTTCTCCGCCGCCACTTTTTTATGAAATGTTGAAGTCGCAATCAATTGAGCTCGATCACGGCGACGAGGACAAGTTGGCGACATTCTTGTCCCACTTGCTGTTGGTGAATCAGCAATTCAATTTGACCGCCATTAAAGATCCCGCCGAGGCGTGGGTGAAACACATCGCGGACAGTCTTTCGCTGCTGCCTTTTCTTGCGGCGCTTGAAGCCAAGAATGTGGCTGACATTGGTTCAGGTGGTGGACTTCCTGGAATTCCATTGGCAATTGCCATGCCCAATGTGTCTTTCACTTTGATCGAAAGCACGGGTAAAAAGGCTCGATTTCTCTCAGAGGCCGTGGAGTTGCTTGGCCTTTCCAATGTTTCGGTGATGCAGGCGCGCATAGAAGATGCCTCCGCGTTTCGCAGTGCCGAGCGCGAGGCCATGGACGCGGTCACGTGCCGCGCGGTGGGGCAATTGGCGTCGATTATTGAACTGGCGGTTCCGCTGTTGAAAGTAGACGGCGTGTTGTTAGCTATCAAAGGGGAACGCGCGCCGCAAGAAATTCAGGCAGCGGAGCGGGCTCTTGAATTGTTGCACGCGAAGGTGGACACCACCACGCGCACTCCAACTGGAACAATTGTGGCGGTTATAAAGTTGGCCAAGACTTCGCGCATGTATCCGCGCGATCAAGGACTTCCTTCACGCAAGCCGCTTGGAATTGTTGAACCCAATGAATCTGATTCGCAACAAAGTTAGAAATCTGAAATGACATTGCACGCTGAATCCATGTTGTGTGAGGACGGTCCGCTTTCGCGGCGCTTGGTTGGTTTTGAAATGCGTCCGCAGCAAGTGGAGATGGCCAAATTGGTGGAGGAGACTTTGGCTAAACGTGGGCGGCTTCTGGTGGAGGCGGGAACGGGCGTTGGAAAAAGTTTCGCGTATCTCATCCCAGCCATCGCGCGCGCGGTTGAGGCCAAGGAGCGCGTGATTATTTCCACCAACACCATTAGTTTGCAGGAGCAACTCATTGAAAAAGATTTGCCCTTGTTGCGCGCCGCGTCCAGCCACGAGTTCAGCGCGGTTTTAGCCAAAGGACGTGGAAATTACGTCAGTTTGCGACGATTGCGTTTGGCCAGCGAGCGTCAGGAGCGACTCTTTCCCGATGAGGAAGAGCGCCACCAATTGCACGCGGTGGAGGATTGGGCGATCGAGACGCGTGACGGAACATTGTCTTCGCTGCCAGTGCTTCGGCCTGAATCCATTTGGGAGCAAGTGCAAAGCGACACGCACAATTGCATGGGCAAGCGCTGTCCAACGTATGACAAGTGCTTCTATCAATCGGCGCGGCGGCGCATGGAGAACGCGGATATTTTGGTGTGCAACCATGCGTTGTTCTTCAGCGACTTGGCCATGCGTGCGCGCGGTCGCGGATTTCTTCCCGACTACACCCATGTGATTTTGGATGAGGCGCATGAAATTGAAACCGTGGCCAGCGAAAATTTTGGATCGCGTTTGTCTGAAAGCGGCGTGAAACATTTTCTGCGCACGTTGGTTTCAAATAGTGGAAAGGGCTACTTGCCGCAGTTGCGTTTGGCCAAGGCCGGCTTGGAGCGCATTGAGCAGGCCGTGCGCTGCGTGGAGCTAAGCGAGCAAGCGGCGGAAGGTATGTTCAACGACCTGTGGCACTTGTCAAAAAATGGTTCGTCCGATCCCGAGTCCGCGGGTGAGCAGCGGGTGATTGGCGCCAATGCCGTGGTGGACTCGCTGAGCGAGCCCATGAAAAACTTGGCGGGAATGCTGCGGTTTTTGCGCGAATCCGCCGAAGAAGCCGATCAATTTGAATTGAACGCATTTGCCGAACGCGCCGATTCATTCGCGCTGGCCAGCCAATCTTTGGTGGCGCAAAATATTCCAGGCTGTGTCTACTGGATAGAAGGTGGGCGTAAAAATAAACGCAGCGGGCGCGCGGCGGTGTCGCTTCAAGCGGCCGCGGTTGATGTATCACCCTTGCTGCGCGAGCAACTTTTCTCCAAAAATATTTCCGTGGTGCTGACCAGCGCCACGTTGGCGACAAGCTTGAATGATTTCTCGCTAGCGTCGCGGCGCCTGGGTTGTGACGACGCCAAGACCGTGCAACTTGGAAGCCCATTTGATCTTGCGCGTCAAGTGAAATTCATCATTGACGCCACCATGCCGGATCCAACCGATCAGCATTTTGAGGCAGCGCTGGCAAATCGAATTGTGCGCCATGTGCGTGAGACCGACGGCGGCGCATTTGTGTTGTTCACAAGTTTGGCAACCATGGAGCGGGTAGCGCGCGCAGTTGAGTCAGATTTCGCGCGCGATGGCCATCCGTTCTTCGTGCAGAATCGAGGCATGCCGCGAAACATCATGCTGGATCGATTCAAAGAGGATTCGCGCAGCGTTCTTTTTGGAGTCAGCAGTTTTTGGCAGGGCGTGGATGTGCGCGGCGATGGCTTGCGCAACGTGATCATCACGCGGCTTCCATTTGAAAGTCCCGACAAGCCGCTCACCAAGGCGCGCGGCGAAAAGTTGGCAGGAGAGGGCGGTGATTCATTTCGCGACGATCAACTTCCGCGCGCAATTCTGCGCTTTCGACAAGGTTTTGGACGCTTGATTCGCTCCAGTCAAGATTCTGGGCGCGTGGTTGTTCTGGATTCGCGCATCGCCAAAAAGAATTACGGCCGCGCGTTTCTCAAAGCACTGCCTGAGGGCGTGGTGCCGGAAATTGACGAAGGCGAAGGAATTGATCCTCCGAGTTTCCAAGATTGATCACGCTTTGATGATCGAACTTTTGGCGAACGTGCCGCCCAAAATTTTCGCGCTTGGTGCCTTGAGCCAATCATCCAAAATGTTGGCGTATACACCGCGGAAATCTTGCTTGAACTTCAAGTCGCCTTGATCAAGGTCCGTCAAACTTGGATGATCACCGTGTACGCCGGCTTTCACCTTGGAGCCAATCACAAACATGGGCGCCGCGGTTCCGTGATCGGTTCCGCCGCTGGCATTTTGTTTCACGCGCCGACCAAATTCACTAAACACCATGGTGACCACCCGGTCCTCGGCGCGTTGCGCGGCCAATTCCTTTTGAAACGCGGCCAAGGCGTCGCCCACTTGTTGCAAGGCGCGGCCGTGGCTTCCAAGTTGTCCACCATGCGTGTCATAGCCCGATTGGGAAACGTAGTACACGCGCGTTGGCATTCCCTCTTGAATCAGCGAGGAAACAATGCGAAGTTGATTGGCAATTTCTGAGTTGGGCCAGGTGGTGAGCGATGGTTTTCCGACCGCTGCGCGAATGCGATCGCTGCTGAGCTGCGCGTCAAGAGCGGTGCGCATTAAAAATGCAGCCTGACTTGTTTGCGCGGTCTCGGGCAAAATGCCGGCGCGGTTGATCTGTTGATATGGATCATTCAAACTCTTGTGCAAATCTTTTCCGAGCCAGCGAAACAACTCGGGGCTCTCAAATGAAATTGGTTTTTGCACTTGGCCATTCAGCGCCAACGGGGCTGTGCGACCAATGTTTATTGCGCCTTCTGGAATTGGCGTGCCACTACACGTGTTGTCAAAGTAGCGGCCAATCCATCCATTGCCTTTGGCGCCAGTGTTGGCGGTCTGCCAAATATCCATGCTTGTGAAATGGCTTCGATTTGGATTTGGATATCCCACGCCTTGCAGCACGGCTAGTTTTCCATCGTCATATAAACCCTTCAAGCCCTTGAGCGAAGGATTCAAACCAAGTCCACGCTGTTGATCAAGCATCAACGCGACACCAGTCTGACCCTTGGCCGTTGCGTTGGGCGCGGGAATTCCAATGGTGGGCCGCGCGTTGTAATACTCGTTCATTCCAAAGGGAATCACGGTGTTTAGGCCATCATTTCCACCGCCAAGTTGCACCACAACAAGAATGCGATCTTGCGGAAGTCCGGCGCCGCCAGGATTCCCCGCTAATTGCGACATCATTCCAAGCGCTGAATTTTGTATGAACTGCGGAATTGTGGTGGCCATGCTGGCCAGCGCCACGCCATGACGCATGAACAATCGCCGCGAGTAGGGAAGGTTGTGTTCACTCATATGTGCGTTCCTGAAAATGTTGTGTCAGCATAGTTGATACTCCGGCATAGACGTGGTCAACAAAAGTACGGCGATGATTCGATCATTGTCCAAACGAGTGCCGCGACTTTGGGCGAAGGCCATCACTTCTTGCAGGCGTTGCGGCGCGGGTCGCTGCCCCAACGTGAATCGTATGAGGTATTCAATGCCGCTCGCCATGTCCACGCTGCCATCGGGTTGGCGCAAGTGGTCCACCAAATGCGTGGCGTCAAAAGGAATATCGCTGGATTGCCACTCGTACATGTCGGGTTTGCGGCCCGTGAGCAAATACACAAGCACGTTCTGGCGAATGAACAACGTGCTGGTGTTTATCCAACTGCGACCGCCGTCCCAACCTTTCACATTGGGTGGAAAGAAAACATTTTGTCCCATCAAGTCCGTCGCGCTTGCCAACGCGCTTAACTCGCGCACGGGCGTGCGCAGACTGCGTACGGCTTGCACCGTCAGTTGAATGGGACTTTTAATAATGGCGCCGCGGTTCTGCGCGCTGTAGAAGTAGGCGCTTGAAAAAACCGCGTCAAGCAGGGGTTTGAGCTCATATTTGCCGGCTCGAAGTGTGTTGGCCATGGCCACAATAAACGCCTTTTGTTCTTTGGAGGGCTCGTCTGGCAAGTCATTGACAAAAAACTTGAACAACTTTCCAGCCAGAAATTCAGCGCACTCGTTGCGCGCAAGAATGACATCTAGAAATCCGTCGCCATCAAATTGACCGCTCTTGCCCATGATGGTCTTGGCGGATGCGTCATGGTTGTTCTGGTTGAATTCAAATGTGTCGTCGTCAAACGTGTAGCCCGTCAACGCCAAGGCGCCAGCTTTGATGTCGGCTTCGGTGTAGCCACGGCCTTCACCCAACGTGAACAACTCCATGAGTTCACGCGCCAAATTTTCGTTGGGTTTGGACTTTCGGTTCTCATCGTTGTCCAGATATTTCAGCATGGCAGGATCACGAATGATTCTGTGCGCCAACTGAGCGAAGTTGCCCGTGGAAAACTTTCGATAGAGTTGGTTTTGCTGAAACATGTGGTAGCTGTCTTCAATGGTGCGGTAGCCGGTGGCGAAATGTCCGTGAAAGAACAGCGTCATTTTTTCTTCAAGTGGCCGCGGAGTTTCAATCATGCGTTTGATCCACCACTTTTGAAGCTCTGCGATTTGCTTTCGATCCAGACCTTGTCTGCGTTGGCGCTCGCGTTGCAGCGCGGCTAAAGCTTCCTCATCATTGGATTGACGGGCTTTGAGCGCTGTTTCACGTTCTTGCGTCGTTGGCGGATGCATAATGTCGTGATCAAAAAGATTGCCTTTGACCGGATCGAACGCCAGAGATTCGTATTTCACCAAGTGATCAACGGCTTTGTTCAAGCCCATGTCGGCCAGCGCGCGCGCCTGCGCTGGCGTGCCACCAAAGCCAGCGCGATTTAGGAGATGAACCGCCGCGTCATAGTCGAAGGCTTTTTCCGGCAGAGGTTTGAGAGCACCTTCGAACATTCAAAGTCCTTTATGAAATACAACGAACATTTTTGAATCCAATTGAACGCCAATGTTTCACATGAGCATTTTCAGTCCACATGAACATTCGCATTCAAGGTTGGGAACGTCCATCCTCAATTGCAATTTCAGGTTCTTTGATTAAATTGTCGCTTTGCCATAGCGCCGCGATCACAATCACGCCCAAAGACACCAGTAAAAAAGAAGTTCTCGCCCCCACCATGCCGCGCTCGGCGGCGGCGGCGGCCACAAAGATGGCGGGCCATGCCACTGCGGCGGGGACCCGTCGTAATTTCAACAGCAGCCAGGCTGGGAAAATGATTCCGTAAAAACCAAGACAACGCATGTAGGTCGCTTCGCCTGCGGAAGTCAGCGAGGAAACTGACGCAAGCAGTTCGCTTGCCGGCATCATCACCGGAACATCCACGGTGATTGCGGTGAGTAAATCAAGCAGGAATCTTCCAAGCGCCATGCCCACAATCGGCAGCGCTAAAACGCTTGCAAATCCTGCCCAACTGGGGCGGCCTATGAACTTGGGAAGCCAAGCTGGTGCTGTTGTCCAACTGCGAAGAGCAGCGGGGCTTGTCACCGAAACCATGGCGCACATGGTGAACGTGGTTTGCAAAATAAGTTGCGCCGCGATGGGCCACGCTACAAACATAAGTCCGCTGGCCGCGTTGAATGTGCTCGCCGCAAACAGAAGTTGCGCCGCGAACGCCACGCCAAACACCGCGAAGGAATGGCGGCTTGGACTTTGTTGCAGCGCGCGGTGGAATGTTGGATCGAGCACGGGGCACAGCAAAAATCCAAACGCCATGAATGGCGCGGCCCACGCTAACGAAATTGGAGTCATGGTTCCAACCACTGGCGGATTGTTCAGAGCGCCAAGTCCGTTTGTGGCAAACAACGCGAAACTTGCAACGGTGCACACAGTTCCAGCAATCATCCAGAAGCGTCCACTGCCTGGAAACATTAAAAATAAAAGTGGCAAGAGTCGGCACAGGTCCGACCAATTCACCGATGTGCCCAGCAATCCTTGCATGCCCAGTCTGCGATCAGCCCATGATCCAAACCATGATTGAAACGCGATGGTGACCCAGGCGAACCAGCGAATGCTCGGCGCATATCGCGCCACGAATCGGCGGCTGGTTTCTGGCGTGAAGACATATCCAAATGCAACGCAGCCTAAAATGTTGGGCACGGCGAACGCGACAAATCCTGGCCAACCCCACCAACGCAGCAGAAGAATGGGCAAAAACATGCCAATGCACCACGTCCAACTACTCGCTAAATACAAACCCCAACCGACTATTTCAACGGATCGTCGCATTCACGCATCATGACCGCAACACGCGAACATGTCGAGGTCACTCGTCGGTTGAATTGGTGGTGGCGTTCTCAAGCGCGACCATTTTTTGCGATTTGCGCAATGCGCGCGCCTTGGCCATGGACTTGGGCGTGCAGTGGAACACAATCTGGCAACGGCCCACGCGCTTGTCGCCGCGCTGCTTGCCCATTTGCTGATGAATGTTAATGGCCAGATTGATGTTGAATTCGCCACCAACTTTCACCAACTCATCAATGTCTTGTTCAGCGGTGATGTCGTACAGCGCGGGTCCAACGCAGGGACGCAGAAATCGATATTCCATTTTCTTGCAGACCACGAAATAATCGCTGCCCACTTTTCCAAACAGGAATAAGCCGGCGGCGACTTCACTGTTGCCAAGCAACGCGGCGCCAGCCATGGCGTTGTACCAATTTCGATTCGCCCGGCTGAAAGGAAGTAGTGCGGTGAATCGGTTGGAGTCCACTCGGCGCATGGTGATGCCCGATCGAAATGCGAATGGCAACCAAATGAGGCTGCACACTTTTTGCCAAAACCAATTGCGCGTGCTTAATCGGCTAATGAAAGCCTCTGCGCGCTCGGCCAAAGTGCGTTTGACAACCAGTGGCGAATTGGATTGCACATGGACCAAGTTGGGTTGCGCGGGGGCACTACTCACAAAATCATCTTAGTCGCAGATCATGAAGGCTTCTAGGGGGAATCGCGCAGTTTTTGACTATCAAATGCATTGCAAACATAATTGCAACGTGGCGGGTTAGGCTTGCAACGCAATGTCAAAACGAAATCTTGCAGTCTGCTCCTGGAGTCTTCGCCCGCGTGATCCAGTTGAATTGCTTGAGCGATTGCGCGCCACGGGTTTGAACCGAGTGCAGTTGGCGCTGGCGCCAATGGTGGCGCAACCAGAAGTGTGGCGCGGGGCGATCGATGCGCTGCGCGCAAATGGAATTGTCATTGAGAGTGGAATGTTGGCCATGGCGAGCGAGGATTATTCATCCATCGAACGCATTCGTGAGACTGGTGGAGTACGACCCGACGCGCATTGGCACGCCAATCGCGCGCGCGCCGCGCACGTTGCGGACATTGCTCAAACTTACGGTGTTTCGCTGATGACATTTCACGCCGGGTTTCTGCCGGCGCATTCGGATACAGACGCGCGCGCGACCATGATCAATCGTTTGCGCGAGGTAATTGATCTCTTTGCGAATGCCGGCGTGCACGTTGCGTTTGAAACTGGCCAGGAAAGCGCCGCGACCTTGCAGGGCGTACTTGAAGATTTAAATCGTCCCGATGTGGGCGTGAATTTTGATCCCGCCAACATGCTTTTGTATGGGTTGGATGAACCCATTTCGGCGTTTCAAAAACTTCTGCCGTGGGTGCGCCAAGTGCACGCCAAAGACGCAATTGCCAGCGGAAATACAAGTATTTGGGGCAAGGAAACCGCTGTTGGAGCGGGGCAAGTTCCGTGGAAGGAATT
>CAJACJ010000534.1 GCA_903938205.1 uncultured bacterium | reverse complement strand
TCAAATATGGTCGCAAACTCGCAAAAATCACCACTTTTTGCTCTTGACAACTGAAAAGTATTCGCAACTTGTTCGCCGCACTTCACCGCCGTGCGTCTGTTGCGCGTTGAAAAAATGCTGGGTCCATGCTGAAAATACGCATTGAAATAGAAGTTGATGATGAATGAAAACAAAAGCGGCGCATGTGCTTGCAGAGTCTCATGCAAAAACTGCGCACAAAAAAACGCGCGGCAAACACCGCGCGTTTTGAAATTATAAATTCATTCACGCAATTACGAACGGCTCTTCGCCGCGCCGCGCACGGTTGCTCGCCCAATGGAAACATAATCAAAGCCGTGCTCTTGCATGGAATGCGCGCGATACAAATTGCGTCCGTCAAAAATCAACGGCGCGCTCATGACATCCTTCACGCGATCCCAATCAGGCGATCGGAAATCGCTCCACTCTGTGCACACCACCAGGGCGTCGGCACCTTCAAGACATTGATACATGTCCGTCGCAATTTCAACGCTTGTCATTTCACGCGACAAGTGTTCAAGCGCAACGGGATCAAATGCGCGCACGCGCGCGCCAGCCTTGATGGCTCGTTCCATCAACGCGATGGATGGCGCTTGGCGAATGTCGTCGGTGCGCGGCTTGAAGGCCACGCCCCAAAACGCCAACTTCTTTCCACTTATACCGCCCGCGAATTCCTTCTCAATCTTCTGCCAGAAATGTCCGCGTTGATCTTGGTTCACCTCATGCACGCTAGCGTTCAGTTTGCAATCAAATCCAACTTCTTTGCCCATGCCCACAACCGCAAGCGTGTCCTTTGGAAAACAACTTCCGCCGTAGCCAAGCCCGGGATACAAAAATTGGTTTCCAATGCGGCGATCGGCGCACATTCCCTCGCGCACATTGTTAATGTCCGCGCCGTAGCGCTCGCACAAATTCGCAATCTCATTAATGAAACTAATTTTGCACGCAAGCATTGCGTTGCTGGCATACTTCACCATTTCCGCGCTGCGAACATCCATAATAAAAATCGGATTGCCTGGCGTACAAACGGCTCGTACAACTCGCGCAACATTTCGCCGGCATGCTCGCTTTCCACTCCGCACACAACGCGGTCTGGCTTCATAAAGTCGCCAATGGCGTCGCCCTCTTTCAAGAACTCCGGATTGTCGGCAATATGAAACGCAATCTTGGTGCGCGCGCGAATGGCGTCGCGCACCTTGTGGCTGGTGCCCACAGGCACGGTGCTCTTGACCACAATCACCTTGCTCTTGGCGGTGGGACCGATCTTTTCAAGTTCTTCTGCAATGTCCTTGGCAACAGCCAGCACATACTTCAAGTCCGCACTTCCATCCTCACCACTGGGCGTGCCCACGCAAATGAAAATGACATCAGCATGGTGGTACGCGGTTGACTTGTCCGTGGTGAATTGAATGCGTTTAGCCGCAATGTTCTTGGTCAACATCTGGCTTAGTCCCGGTTCGTAAATAGGGCTCTCGCCGCGGCGCAACATGTCAATCTTCTTGTGGTCAACATCCAGGCACAGCACATCGTTGCCGGTGTCGGCAAAGCAGGCGCCGGTGACTAATCCAACATATCCAGTGCCGACCATGATGAGTTTCATTGAGATGCTCCTATTTAGATTGACGAATGAATGGCGTAATCGCGCCTCAATTCAAGTGAACAGAAGTGATGCGATGCAGTGTGCAAC
>CAJACJ010000533.1 GCA_903938205.1 uncultured bacterium | reverse complement strand
CCACCGCGTGCACAAAAAGCACCAGCGATAAAAATATCACCTATGTGACGCCCTTTAAAGCGGTTGAACTCATGAACGATCCCGGCAGCATGCTCAAGCGCGCGCCCGTGAGCGTGTGGGTTGATCCGCGCAGTCCAGAAAAATACGCCGAGGGACATATTCCGGGCGCGATTAATTTGCCATTCCCACGCATGACGGCGGAGGCGGGTCTTGTGCTTGGCAAGTACGACCAGTTTGTTGTGTACGACACTTCATACGACGACACCATTGCCAAAGCGGCAAGTAAGCGCCTAATTGAACTTGACTTCAGCGATGTCTACACGCTTGAAGGTGGTCTGAAGGCGTGGACACGCGATGGCAATCCGCTTGAGACTGGATTTCCTGCGCCACCAAGCGCGCCAGTGAAAGCACCCGCTCCTCAATAATTTTTGATTGGCACGTGGCGCTTGCGCGTTGCGTCATTTCACAATGACGGAATTGCAACTCAATTTAAAATGAGCGCCACTATCTAAAGTAAAAAATCTGAAATACGGTCCACCGTCAGCAACGCCTGTGAATTTATTCCAAAGCGGCGGCACCAGAAATAATTTCCGTGAGCTCTGTGGTAATGCGACCTTGGCGTGCGCGGTTGTAACTGCGGTGCAAGGATTTCGCGATTCCAGAAGCGTTGTCGGTGGCGGCCTTCATGGCGATCATGCGCATAACATTTTCGCTGACGATGGCATCGATGACTGCCTGGAACAAACTTATTTTCACGGCGCGCGGCAGCAATTCATTCAACAATTCGCCCGCATTTGGACTGAAGTCGTACAGGGCCTCGCTGCTCTTGGTGTCGCTAGTGGTATTGCTTTTAGCGGCGGCGGGGACGCGCATTGGCAGCAATTGCATGGTCTCTGGAACCTGCTTGCTGTTGCTGACAAATTTCATATAGACCACTCGGCACGCGTCGTATTGACCCGCGAGATACTCGCTCATCAAACGCTCCGCCAGTGGCTCCACCATTTCAAATGTTGGTCGATCACCAAATTGGTGCTTCTGCACAACTGGAATCTTTTGAAACTTAAAAAACGCCGTGGCTTTTTTGCCGATGGTTTCAACAACGCTTTCCGCATTGCGACTCTTGACGCCCTTTAAAGCGATGAGCGAAGTGCGCAGGACATGTCCGTTGTAGGCGCCGCACAATCCACGATCGCTTGCAATGACAAGAATAAGTTCTTTGCCGGCTGGCTTTGCAGGAGCGAGACAGAGCGGATGACTTTCATCACCAGCGCGCGCCGCGACTTCGGCAACCAACTCACGAATACGCTCCATGTATGGCCGACTGGCTTTCGCGCGCGCAAGACTTGCGGTGAACTTCGCCGTGGCGATCATCTGCATCGTTTTGGTGATGCGTTGAATCGTTCGGACAGCGACCATTCGTTTTTTAATTTCGCGGATCTGCGCCATGGGGCAAGAAGTTTAGCGAATTTTTGGCGGCGGGCACGCGCACGTTTGAGGCTAGGAAATCTTCATCGAGTCAAAGCCCAGGCGCATGCCAGAGGGCAGAGTGGGGTCAAACTCGCCATGAAGAAGATCATGGGTCATATGCACGAAAATCGTTTGTTTTGCCGCAATTTTCTCGGCCGTGGCAATGGCCTGATCGCACGTAAAATGAGTCGGATGGGCGCGCGGGCGCAACATGTCCAGAATGAGCGTGTTGATGCCCTCTAGAAACGGCCAACTCTCATTTGGAATGTGGTTCACGTCGGTGCAATAGGCGATGGGAAATAGTGGATCGGCATTCGGTGAATCAAATCGCCAGCCGAGAATGGGCAGACGGCCGTGCATCAGCGTGAAAGCCGTCGCGGAAATTCCGTGCAAGTTCAGTTGCGTGCCATGCGCCACGCGTTGTTGCGTGAGCGAGGCGACAAAGGAATCATTTTTATTCTCCTTGCGGAAAAAAATGTGGCGATAGACGCGCTCAAGTTGCTCCCATGTTTCATTGTCGGCGTACACCGGAATCGGCTGACGCATCATGGCGTTGTAGCGGCGCACTTCATCAAGACCAAAGACGTGGTCGACATGTCCATGCGTGATCAAGATCGCGTCGCAGCGATCAATACCCGCGCGCAAACTTTGCTCGCGGTGGTCGGGCGGAACATCGATCAAGATCACGCGCGGCTGGCCAGTGGTGTCTGTGAATTGCAACATGGCGCCTGTGCGCAAACGTTTATCACGCGGATCAGTGCTTTGACATGTGGCGCAGTCGCAACCAATCACGGGCACGCCGGAACTAGTTCCAGTTCCAAGCAAGGTGAGCGCGGCGTTGAGAGCAATCACAAGAGTTTGCGCCTCAAGATTTGTGGCAAACGCACAGTCAAATGAACCGCGGTGAATTTTTTTGTGAAAACAACATCATTGGACATGACTAAATTTGTTTGTGAAAACAAAATCATATTGCATGCTCAAAGTTTTTTGTGAAAACAAAATCATGTGGAAGCGCAAAAAATTTTTGTGAAATCAACATCATGCGCAAGCGTGCTCCGATGTGTGTGGCGTAAGTTTTTCAAGCAAGTGCGCAACCACGGCCGCGGGATTGCTTGCGCCACACACCGCGCCGCTGACGGCCACGCCGCGACAACCCACGGCAGTCAATTGCTCAATGTTTTGCGCAGAAATTCCACCGATCGCAAGGTGCGGCACGTGCGGGTAATGACGAATGAACTCCGACACAAGTTCCACACCGCACGGGGCACGATCGGGTTTCAATTGTGTGGCAAAGATGGCGCCCACGCCGCACACATCTGCGCCTTCCGTCACAGCGGCTAATGCTTCGGCGGCGTTGTGCGTGCTGGCGCCAATGAGCAAATTGGTGCCGGCAAGTTTGCGCGCGGCGCGAATGGATAAATCCCCAGTGCCCAAGTGAACGCCGTCAGCGCCACTGGCCAGCGCAATGTCAACGCGGTCATTCACAATCACTCGCGCTTTGGCGGGGCGCGCCACTTCCATAATTTTTTCAACGCGCGCGATCAAATCGCGGTCGGACATATTTTTCTCGCGCACTTGAATCATGTCGGCGCCGCCATCAAGCGCACCGCGCAGCACATCCATCCAAGGAAGTTTGCACAGCGACTCGGTCAGTAATACGCACACGCGTGGCTGAAAGCGCGCGGACGAACCAAACGCAAGAATGGCGTCGCGTTCCAAGTCGTACATGGCGTAGCGCATGGCGGCGATCTGTTGGGCGAATGCGCCGTCAAGAATTTTTCCAACTTCTTCAAGCGTTCGCAGCGCCTCAATTACGCGCTTGCCCGCGGCCACCGCAACGGCGCGCACATCACCGCGCTGAAATTCTTGCGGCGTATGCGCATGTTGGCCAGCGTCCCCCGCCGCGTCGCGGTGCGCCTCCAACAATCCCGCGGGAAATCGATCAAATGCCGCGCGCAATTGGTGGCGTAATGTCTTGGCGCGCCGCAATAAATCCGCATGATCAAGCGCGAATCGAAGAACATCCTCCAACGTTCGCAAGCCTTCGCGCGCACGATTACCCGCGGCGTCAATGATTCGATGTTCACTTCGCATGGAGCAAGAGTACGCAATCCGCGCAGCAATTTCATGGTGAAGTTCATGTCCAAGGCGCTCGCTCTGAACACTGAGCGAACGCAATCTAAAAACAAATTGAATTTCACATGTGGCGCAATGCGCCGCCGCGCCCTATTGTTGGCGACATGTCCGACGCAGCAAACCGCCGAAGTTTTTTGCGCCACTCCCTTGTTGGGCTTGGCGCGTTCACGGCGCTGTCCTCGCAGGGAATCTCGCAAACTTTACTCGCGGCCAACAGCAGCGCCGCACCATCAACTCAACCCATAACTCAGAAGGAGCAACACATGCCATTCACACTTCCAAGTCTTCCGTATCCAGAGGCCGCGCTTGAGCCATCGATTGATTCACAGACCATGATCATTCATCGCACCAAGCACCATCAGGCGTATGTCGACAATTTAAACAAGGCGCTTGAAGGGCAAGCCGATCTGCAAAATAAAACAATCGAGGAATTGTGCGCCTCGCTGCCATCATTGCCAGAAGCCATTCGTGGCGCGGTGCGCAACAACGGCGGCGGACATTTCAACCACAGCATGTTCTGGCAAATCATGGCTCCAGTAGGCAGCGGCGGCGCGCCAAGCGCGGAGTTGAGCGCGGCCATTACAAAAACTTTTGGCACCATGGAAGATTTCAAAGCCAAGCTTGCCGACGGTGGCATGAAACGCTTCGGCAGTGGTTGGTCGTGGCTGATTGTGAAACCAGGCGGCGCGCTTGAAGTGGTCAGCACCGCGAATCAGGACAATCCGCTGATGAAGGGCACCATTGACACGCTGGGCACGCCCATTCTTGGCGTGGATGTGTGGGAGCACGCGTACTACTTGAAGTACCAGAATCGCCGAGCCGATTACTTGAAGAGTTGGTGGGACGTGGTGAATTGGAACGAAGTGAACAAGCGTTTCGCCGCGGCAAAGTGAGCTGATTCAGTCAAAACAAACGCGCGGATTGAAATTGTTTTCACTCCGCGCGTTTTTATTTTTGCGCGCCGCGTTTGCGCTCACCGCTTCTTGGTGAGTCAAACGTTGCACAAGACAATTGGCTTTATACATTGCGAAATGAACGACACTTGAAGATTGTCGCACGTCTATTTTGAAATCACTTCACAAGCGGCGCGCGTGGCGCAAGTCCATCCACCATGGCTTCAAAATCTTTTCGAGCGGCTTCCACGGCGCTCTCTGGACCGACCATGCGAATGTAAATAGTTTCTTGCGGCAACTCGATGGCGGCGGCGAGTTGCTCGGAATTATTTTGCGCCTCGCCCATGCCCATGCCCTTCCACGCGCCCTTCAAGTCAACGCGCGTCACGGATGCTCCAGCCACCACGCGCTGTGAACGAGTTGGTTCCGCTAGACTGCCGTCAATATTTTGAAATTGATTTTTCCAGCGGCCAATGTTGGCGTCCACACTGCCTCCATCGCCCAACTTGAACACGCTCACAATGAGGTCCGCGCACTGCGCAACTTTTCCTGGACCAGGGTTGCACACTTGATATTGCAAAGTGCGAAACTGCATTGACGGCTTCACCCACGTCCACGCCGCGGGCTTGGGCAGCGTGATTGACGGTAATTCAATCAACGACGGATTTGAAGTGGCACTACTTGTCAACGGATCCACGGAGGGGACGGCCGCGGGTATTGTTGAAGCAATCGCATTTGAGTTGGTGGATGACGTGACATTTGAGTTCGTCGGTGAAATTACATTGGTCGCCACGGCGGTTGGCGCGGAAATCGCGCCCGCGTTTGACGTAGTTTGCACAGGAAACGCCGCTGGAAGCTTGGGTTTGGGCGCGTCGTCGGCACACGACACCAGCGCGCCAAAAAACAATCCAGCCAAGAGTCCATTACACACGATTGAAAGTTGATTGCGCATATCTACGATACTAGCGATGCCACGCACACGGAT
>CAJACJ010000532.1 GCA_903938205.1 uncultured bacterium | reverse complement strand
TTTCCAAGGCCTTTGTCAAATGTGGGTGCTGTTGGTGTTGCGATACTCATATTTGGTCTCTCAAGATCGATGGAAGATCGTAGTCTATTGGCATGGAAAATCGAAGCGGTAAATTGAAAACATTGGTGAAAATTTGCGGACTTCGAACCATTGATGACGCCCTGCAAGCCGCCGAACTTGGCGCGGACGCGGTGGGCTTTGTGGTGGCACATGCTTCGCCACGGCAAATCGACTTCCAAACTGCCCTGGGAATCGCAAAGCAGATTGTGGCCAACATTCATGCGAAAAAGCCCCTGCTTCATCCTGTTTCAAACACGCTCCCTGAAACTTCGCAACCTCATTTGACGCCAGTTTTGGTCATGCGTAACTGGTCGGATGTACCCGCCGAGCAATTGCCCCATTGGCCAGGCCCCATTCAGGTCTATACAGCATTGGGCGGACCCAATCGCAAACGGATTTGGGGTTGTTCCATTGACGAAGCCAACCAATTACAAACTTGTCCGCATGAACACATCACCGCGCTCTTGGTTGATGCGCCACACGCCGGCGCGGGTGATAGTTGGAATTGGAGTCGTCCAAGTCACTCTTGGACCAACCACTTGCCGCTCATTCTTGCTGGCGGACTTTCGCCCGTCAATGTTGCAAATGCGATTTCGCAAGCGCATCCCTGGGCGGTCGATGTGAGCAGCGGCGTGGAAAGTTCTCGCGGGGTCAAGGACTTTAAGAAAGTTCAAGACTTCATTGAGAACGCGCGCGGTGCGCAAATGGAAATGTCGCATGCGGTGCGGAGTGCGTTACCCACATCATTCGACCAACTGTAGTTGGCCACAAACAACGCAACTGAAGTTTTGCTTCTGCGCAGTTCGCGGATGAATTCATTCGAACTTTCAAAACAATAATTTGATCACGCCGCGCCGCGATGAATATCTTGTGCGAGACCAAGTTGAACCAAATGCTTCATGGGTCCATGAGGCTTCGCGCTTTCGGCTTTCAATTTTGTATTGGCTCCAGGATTGGCGTAGCGGTTGAACACGATCGCCTTAATATTGCCCCAAATGCCTTGAAAACCAGAGAAAGTATGATCGACCGCCGTGGCTTCATAGCCGCTGTGCACCATGCAGTTGGCGCACTTCGCGTTGCCGCTTTCGTGACCGTAATTGGCCCAATCAGTTTCATCGATCAATTCTTGGAATGTGTCGGCGTAACCTTCTTGCAACAAATAGCAAGGCTTCTGCCAACCGAACACGTTGTACGCGGGCATGCCCCACGGCGTGCATTCGTAGGACCGCTTGCCCATAAGAAATTCAAGGAACAGTGGACTCTGATTGAACTTCCAACCCTTCTTACGATTGGAAAGAATCATTTCAAAGAGCTCATTGGTTTCCTTTCGTTTCAAGAAACCAGATTGATCAGGCGCCTTGTCATAGGCGTAACCGGGACTGATCATCATGCCTTCAACGCCAAGAGCCATCATCTCGTCAAAGAAAGCGCGCACTGAATTTGGATCCGCACCTTCAAAGAGCGTGGTGTTTGTGGTGACGCGGAAACCCATCTTGACCGCCAGACGAATTCCATCAACGGCTCTTTTGTAAGTGCCCTCGCGACACACCGCGAAGTCATGGTTTTCTTCTTGACCGTCCATGTGCACGCTAAAGGTCAAATATTTGCTGGGCTTGAATGTTCCAGCCTCTAGTTTTTCCTTCAAAAGCAGCGCGTTGGTGCAAAGATAAATGTATTTTTTACGCTCAACCAAGGCCTCAACAATTTGCTTAATGTCTGGGTGCAAAAGGGGCTCGCCGCCAGGAATGCTGACCATGGGAGTATTGCATTCGTCGACTGCATCGACACATTCCTTGACCGTGAGATTGCGTTTTAGGACGTGGGCTGGATACTGAATTTTCCCGCAACCAGCGCAGGCAAGATTGCATCGAAAGAGTGGCTCAAGCATTAAAACCAAGGGATATC
>CAJACJ010000531.1 GCA_903938205.1 uncultured bacterium | reverse complement strand
CGCGCTAATGGGTATTGATGTGAACCGTGTCATTGGTTCAACATTTCTTATTGGCGGTGCGCTTGGCGGTTTTGCCAGCGTGATTTACGCGCTCTACAACAATACAATTTCATTTCAGATGGGCTATCGAACCGGCATGGACGCGTTCACCGCGGCGGTGCTTGGCGGCATTGGAAGTTTGCCTGGCGCCGTGGTGGGCGGAATTGTGATTGGCTTAGTACGCGCGCTCAGCGATGGTTACATTGAGGCGCGCTGGACCAACTCCGTTGTGTTTGGCATTCTCATTCTCACACTTGTCTTTCGACCCAGCGGAATTTTGGGCGCCAAACTTCGGGAGAAAGTGTAATGAGCGCTACGTCCATGTGGAAAAAATTCTTACGCGTGGACATTGCGTTGTTGATCTTGGCGTGCTTGTTGCCAGTGGTGGATCAACGTTTGCACTTGGACATGGTCGACCCAATGCGCGGCGTCATGGTGTTCGCAATTTTGGCGCTTGGTCTTAATATCGTGACCGGCTTTACAGGTCTTTTGCACTTGGGAATGGCTGCTTTTATGGCAATTGGCGCCTACGCATTCGCCATTAGTAGTTGCGACATTTATCCCTTTCAACTTGGGTTTTGGTGGGCGATTCTTTTGACCGCAATCGTGGGCGCGTTCGCCGGCGTGTTGCTTGGCGCTCCAACACTGGGCTTGCGCGGCGACTATCTCGCCATTGTCACGCTTGGCTTTGGTGAGATCACGCAAGACGTATTAAAAAATTTGGATGTCATTACAAAAGGGACGCAAGGTATCAACCCGTTGCCATCGCCACATGTTCCATGGTGGACCGCGACAGGATTTGGCATGCTTGAATTCACAAGCGAACAGGAACTTCCGTGGTATTGGTTGTTTCTTGCATTCGTTGTGTTGGCAGTTGTGGTGTGCAGAAATCTGGAGCGCAGCCGAACGGGTCGCTCATGGCTTGCAGTGCGCGAAGACGAACTTGCCGCGCGATGCATGGGTATCGCGCCAGTGCCCGTGAAAATGATCGCCTTTGCAACTGGCGCCGCGCTTGCCGCTGTGGCCGGCGGACTTTGGGTGAGCATGTATTCAAGCACTGGTGAGCCAGGCAACTACGATTTTCAAGTGAGCATCTTGGCGCTGTGCATTGTGATCGTTGGTGGAATGGGTTCGATCAATGGAGTGTTGGTTGGATCAATCGCAATGCTTGGTCTTGCCAACATCGTGCTTCCCAAAATTGCCAGCGCCATGCAGGGCGCGGGATGGGTAAGTTCAGGCAGCGTTTTTGGCAGCCCAAACAACTGGAAATACCTTGTATTTGGCTTGGTTTTAGTGGTCATGATGCGCTTCCGCCCGGATGGTTTGTTGCCCGCGAAGTTGTCCATTGTGAATTCCAAAAAGAAAAAAGTTGTGGAGTCAGCGCCATGAGTGTGGCTGAGCACATTCAAGATCCAATCTTGGAAGTGGACGCGGTCACCATGCGCTTTGGTGGGCTAGTGGCCAACGATTGTGTTTCATTTCAAGTGAAGCGTGGCGAAGTGTTCGCGCTCATCGGGCCCAACGGAGCTGGCAAGTCGACATTGTTCAATGCCATCACGGGCGTACACCAAGCAACTCAAGGGCGCGTTCGATTTGAAGGCAAAGAAATTCGACGCGATTGGAGCGCCACTATTTTTACGCGCATGATGCTGAACGGAATTGTTCTGGCGTTCTTTGTCACGCTCG
>CAJACJ010000530.1 GCA_903938205.1 uncultured bacterium | reverse complement strand
GTGTGCGTCTCTAATGTTGTCTCTGCCCCGCTAGCTCAGTTGGATAGAGCACCGGTTTCCTAAACTGGAGGTCGCGCGTTCAAGTCGCGCGCGGGGCGTTTAAAATGCGCAACTTTAAGTCGCGCGCACAAGCGGCAGGTGCAACTCCTGTGCCGTGGCCAAGATTGCCACGTGGAGTCCGTCAAAAACTTTTGCGAGTGAAATTTCACCTTTGGCAAAGCACGCTGTCACACAAAATTCAATTCCATTGGAACTGAGGTTCACAACGCCCACTTCAATACTTGGTATTTGCACGCCGGGGGCCTGCTCCAATATCTGCCGCGCTCGCACGCGCAGTTGATCCATTGACGCGGCGTCCGCTTCAAACGCAATGGGCAGCGACGCCTTGAACACTTTCAGCGCGTTGCCGGAATGCGACTCCAATTTGGCCGACACCAGCGTGGCATTTGGAATGATCAGACTTGTCTGCAATTTGGTGCGCATGGTTGTGGTGCGAAATCCAACGCGCTCCACTTTGCCTTCAAGACCCTCAAATTTCAAAGTATCTCCCACACCAAATGGTCTGTCCGCCGCCAACACCAGCGAGCTGAAAAAATTCTTCAGCGGCTCTTGCAGCGCCAAGGCAAATGCGATGCCTCCAATTCCAAGACCCGCCAGCATGCGGTCCACCGAACCTTCCGCGCCAAGAATCATGACCACCCACACGCTCATAATGATCAGCGCCAACAATTTTGAAAGGCGCACACCACTGGCAATCAACAATTCGTCCATGGCGCGGCTATCGGCCGCGGCCTTGTCACGCGTGCTCAACCATGTTCCTGCGTAATCAATCAACGCAAAACCAAGGCGCGTGATCACAATCACGTTGGCCACTTGCAAACACACCAATACAGTTCCAAGCGCTTCAATTGGCAATCCCAGCAATAACACCAGCCAATTCGCGGCTTGCAACGCAACGGTCCAAGACACCGCGTGTGTGGTGTTGCTGATCAAGTGCTGCCAATCCACTCGCCCAGTACGTATATCCGTGCCGCCTTGCGCCAGCCGATTTAAAAACAATTTCACTGGCACCTGTATCAGCAGCGCGATCAGCCAAGAGATCAGCGCCACCAATGGGAAACCTATCCATTGATAAATTTCCAAACCAAACACTTCCCGTTTCAAACCAGGTGGCATATTCAGCCACACTGCGATTTCGGGAGCGCTCCACTGAAACGGATCAAGGGGTGCGCCGCCATCATTCATGGCCAAGGACTGCGCAAGCGGCGCTTGTTGAATGAGCTCGCGAAAGATTGGCGTGAGAGATTGAATGGTGGAGCTGGAAAACTGCCAGAGCTTTTCATTGCCAATACCAATGTGTCTGCGCAGCGTCACATCGCCATGCTTGGTGGTGGCAAGAATAAATACGTCTGCATCCAGATCTTTTGGAACCTCCACTGAGGGCAAACGTTCCAGCACCAGCGCCAATTTCAAAGCGCTTCTCTGACCAATTTCATCGCGCACTCCAGGCGCAATGGAAGTCAAATCCATAGCGCGCATGGCGCCGTCCAAGTCTCCATCGCGTACATAGCGTTGAAAGTGGCTCAACACCGAATCAGGAGATCGATAGCCCGCGATTTGCGTGGTGGATTGATCAGTAGGTTTTGCGGCCTCTTCGCCGTGCGCAAAGTCGCTTGCAAACAAGAGCACTGCGCAGCAGATCAATAGACGAACACACGTATTTGTATTTGGATTCATTGTGTCATTGCGCCAAATGAGAAGATTGAATTGCAATCGAAAATTCTGCGCTAAGACGCAAGACATTTTCCAAACGCAGGTTGTTGCTATGCCAAGTTGAAAGAACCGTTGCCAGCACGCTCACTTAGTCCTTTGATTCCGGCTCCAAGTTCGAGATATAGCGACCACCCTTGGCACGGTCTGCGCGCGCTTGAATAAAGTAGGACACGCCCCAGACGGCCATTAACAACACCCACGCAAGATTGACAAGAAGGACTTCCATCATGATTCAAAAAGTGTAGCCACAACGTGCGTGGATCGCCAGCATCAATAGCTCGCAAATTCCTTTGAAAGCGCCGCGAATTGCGGCCGAAATATTCCCGGCGTGCAATAGACTCATGATCCTCTCTTTGACGACCACACTTAATCGCACACCAACACGCTTCACATGAATGACACACCTCTGAATCCCATTTTCAACATTGTCTTGATTCATCCGCAAATTCCCAACAACACGGGAAATGTCGGGCGCACCGCGGTGGTCACTGGGTGTCGACTCCATGTGGTTCGCCCCATCGCATTTGACATGGATGAGCAAGCCGTGCGACGCGCCGGCTTGGATTATTGGCATTTGCTGGACCTGCGCGAGCACGAAAGTTGGGACGCGTTTGTAAAGCGCGAGCAACCTCAAAATGTATGGCTGTATACATCGCACGCCACGCGCGCGCATTGGCAAGCGCCCATGCAACGCGGCGATTACCTGCTCTTTGGCAATGAAACCAGCGGTACGCCAAGCGAAATTCACACTTGGGTGGCAAACACATTTGGCGCGGACCACTTGTTGCGATTTCCCATGCGCGACAACCCGGCTTGCCGCAGCCTGAATCTGGCAACGGCCGTGGCGTGCGGCGTATACGAGGGGCTTCGGCAACTTTCTGGCGGCAGTGATTGCACGCCTCTTTGAAATCGGCGGAACCATTACGATATGTCAGTCGGATTCACTCTATGACCCTGCAGCCTTGCAGCGCATATTTCAATTGGTTACTCAGTTCATTCTTGCTTGTCCGCTTTTGAAACCACTTACCAATCACCACGGAAAAATTCATGCACAACATTTCACAACCACGTCGCGGCTTCACACTTATTGAAATCATGGTGGTCATTGGAATCATCGCCCTGTTGATTGGCATTCTCTTGCCCGCTCTGAGCAAAGTGCAAGAGCGCGCCAAGGTGACGCAGACCATGGGTTTGATGCAGGAATTTGCCAAAGCGTGCGACGCGTTTCAGCAGGAGTTTGGCCGCTACCCAGGGCTTGTGCCCGAGGAAATCTTGGCCAATGATCCACAAATTTCCGGAACTGAAAATGCGATGCTTGAATTGATGGGCGGCGGAGTTCGCAAAAATGATGTTGACACTTCAACGTACACAAACACAACAACTGGTTTCGGCGCGCCTGGATGGGTTGAACTCACATTCACACCCACTGGTCAGCCTGACTTCAAGGTGAAGATCAATGTTGGCAAAATCGGCGACGGAC
>CAJACJ010000529.1 GCA_903938205.1 uncultured bacterium | reverse complement strand
GTTTGTCTTTTGACATGCGCACAATGTTCAACAACATCTGCCGGTCCATGGCGTCGGAGACCGATGTGTTAAACGCGACATGATTTTCCTCAAGAACGTTTCCGCCCCAGCGTGCGCAACTTGCGATCAGGCATGTTGTGAACACAAAAAGAAGCGCACGGTTCACGCGCTGAAAGTGTGTGGCGCGGGAAGCACGTTGGGAAAGGTGATTAGACATGATGGTGAAAATACTCGCTTTGAAGAGACAATGCTTCAATTCTTGGATGTCATTTGAAGCGGGTATCGTCTTGTCATGGATACGGCGCGACCACAAGACCCAGAACAATCACCCAATGCAATTGTGTTGGGAAGGCGTGCGTGGGTGCATCCCGATTCGCTCACGTGGAGTTTTTCATGTAGCCCGGGTCCAGGCGGTCAACATGTGAACAAGACCGCAACCAAGGCGCTGTTGCGCGTGGACACAAATTTAATTTATGGATTGAATCCATTCGCGCGCCAGCGACTTGATGCACTCATGGGGCATCGGTCCGCCAAAGGCATGGCTAGTTTTTCGTCGCATCAACATAGAAGCCAAGCCGCCAATCGGGAGGAATGTTTGGATCACTTGCGCGCCATTGTGAAGCAGGCGGAAATTCAGCCACGCGTGCGGCGCAAGACCAAGCCGTCGCGTTCCAGCAAGGAGCGGCGTCTTGATTCAAAGCATCGCGAAGGTCAGAAAAAACAAAATCGCGGCTGGCAAGGCGGGGATTAATTTCGGCGGCGACCGCGCGCAATGCCGCCGCAAAGCGCGAGCACGCCAAGCGCGCCTGGGCTGGGTACTTGCGTGACCGTGAATTCATTGGCCGACCCAATGAATGTGGCTTGCGACAACGCGATGTCGTAATGAAATAAATTGAAGGTGGTTGAGCCATAGGGAACAGTTATTCCATCTGGCGAAATACCGTCGGTGATGAAGTAATACGGATCGGTTGGAGATTGCTTTGTGTTCATGTCCACATTTATAAAGGTGGGAGTGAGCGCGGAGCTGAATTCAAAGTACAACCATCGATTGGTTGAAACACCGTCACTGACGACATTGTTCGCGCCCATCAAGGTCGATCCCTGAAACACATTCATGCTGAGCGATTGAATATAGGTGGTGGCAAATGAAGCGACCGCCGGCGTTGGATGCACTTCCAAGAAGGACGATGGCGCGTCTGCTTTGGTTTGCATTACGCCTGATGCACTGAATCCAGTGCCGCCGCTAAACGAGATTGAGTATTGATAGAAGTCCGCGCGCGCGCTTTCAACAACCGCAAGCGTGGAAAGAGAAACAACGAACGCGTAAATCTGAAATGGCGATGTGGACTTCATGGGTGTTCCAAATGGGAGGAAGGTGAAGGAATGAGAATTTCACTGTAACAAACAGGCAAGGAAAACTCGCTATAAAAATAAGATTTAATTTATTTTGTGACGCAAGTGCCATTTGAATGCAAACAACGCCGCCCCGCAGCCATGATGCAAACGATCATTCGAACATGCTTGCCTTTGAATAGGATCGGAGCAACACCATGAACATCACATCAAAGAAATCTGACAACGAGCTTGTGATCACCCTGACGGGCGCGTTGGACCTGACGACTGCCACATTGCTTGACAATGAATTGCTGCTGGAGGGAATCGACCGCCTTGTGCTTGACTTTGCGCATTGCCACCATGTTTCTAGCGCGGGTCTTCGAGTGCTGTTGCGCGCGCACAAAAGCATGTCCATCG
>CAJACJ010000528.1 GCA_903938205.1 uncultured bacterium | reverse complement strand
GAGTTGCGTAGCGCCCAAGCGGCGGCTTGGCGAATGGACGCGGCTTGCTCCACTGGCGCGATCACATGCAACTGTCCCGCATGGTCCGTTGCAAATTCAATCAGTGCATTGTTTGGATAGCGCAGCGCAATGGGCCACAATCCGGAAATGATCGCGGCATAGGAACCAGGTCGCATTTGCACTTGCAATGGTTGCTTTGAGAAATCAGTGGATGCGGCACCGGCATGTGTTGAAGGAATGGCGCTTGCTGTTGGAGCTGCCGTTGGTGTTGGTGATGGCATGAACGGTGGTGTCGAGACATGCGACGCTGGTTGTGGCGCGCGTCGACTCCCTTCCACTGTTGCTTCCGCGGCACGAATGGCCTCAAAAATTTCCGCCACGGAAAATCCGCCGGCAAAAAAAGCTTGCTGCGCAACATGGGTGCGTTCAAGCTTTGGATAAGTTCCAGCCAATGGCACTGGCTGCTGCAAAAACGCTTGCGCCGCAGTTGAAATAGTGGCAATCGCCTCATGCGCGGATTCAGCGGAGCAACCAACCAACGCGATTGGTGTGAGCGGCGGGACACGATTATTTTTACGCGCGCATTCAACAACGCGTCGAACTAATTGATACGCGGCAACGGTCGCGGCCTCATCGCCACCAGAAGCGATGACAACTTCTTCGACATCCATGACTGCAATTTCTTCCGCGCCATGCACGCTTGCTGGTGTGACAAACCAATGCCGCACCATGCCCGCGGCGCGCAACAACCACATGGCGAAATCCTTGTCTTCGCTTTCAGCGGGACCTTTGGTCTCAAGCAGTGAGCACTGAATGCCGTCGGCGCTGACTCGCAACAAAGCGGCGGGTCCCTCGCGCAAGCGGCCCGCAACATGTGTGAGCCACGGATGCGCCATGACCGGTAAATTTCCAGCGAGCAGCGGCGTGATCAAACTTTCACGCAGTGGCGCTTGCTTCACGGGTTCATAGCGAGTTTCATTGGCATCATTCGAAGCCGTGTCGCCTAAAAACAGCGAGGTTAAACGGTCAAATCTCTCGTCAAATTCGCTCATTTTTGATCTCCACTTACTGGAGATTCAATGTGCACAACGCTTTCAACGGATAAGACTGGCGTCATGGGCGCACTGGCTTGCTGGCGAATGCGCGACAACAAATCCGCCATGCGTTCACCAGATGCGGCGGCTGAACTGACAGGCGCAGCGTCATCGAGAGCAAGTTCTCCTCGCGGAGCAAACGCTGCATTTATTTTTTGACGCGTGCACACAACTGGATTCGCGTCAAGCCATTCCACCAGCGCAATAAAATCAAGGCAGGCTTCCGAGCCTGGCGCGTACTCAGTGATGGGTTGACCAAAGCCAGCCGCCTCGCGCAATGATTCATGTTCACGAATCACAAGTGGCATGGTGAGCATTCCATGACGACGCTCAATGGCCGCCAATAAATCAGTGGCTAGTTTGGCGCTTGGTCTATGCAGCGTGGGCAAAATACGTAGCGGTAATTCGCGCTCTAGACGCGTGGACATTGCTTGAATTGCGGCGGCTTGACGCTCGCTGCCTTTGAGCGAAAAGAAGCCAGTTTCCACTGGAATAATCGCCTCATCCGCGGCGCGCAACGCGTTGAACGTGAGCAAGCCAATCGTTGGTGGACAATCAATAACGCACCAATCAAATCGATCCGCAACGCGATCAAGAAATTGTGAAAGCCGCGCGTCGCGGTCGGGTAAATGCGCCAGACCGCCACGCGCAGCTTCAAGGCCAGCAAGAGAAAGGGTGCTTGGGGCCAAGCGTAAATTTTTTGCAACTTCCCACAACATCGCGTCGGGATCCGCGCCGCCTGGTGGATCGGATAACAACGCCTCCGCCAAGCCATGTTCAATTCGATCTTCTGGAACACCAAGACCAATTCCACAATGACCTTGCGGATCCATGTCCACCAAAAGCGTGCGGCGATTTTTTGCCGCCAGCGTTGCGGCTAAATTGATAGCGGTTGTGGTTTTGCCACAGCCACCTTTTTGATTCACAATTGCGACGCTACGCATCCTGCTCAGGTCGTCTCAAGAAAGTCAGCCAAACCCAGGCCGAGGGTCGCACACTTTTGAAGCCTCCGGCTTCGCATGAGTGCCCTGCCTTATCGGTTGATTCGGTCCAAGTTCTTCCAAAGTTATTGAGAGTTCTTTGGCATGGAGCCGCGGGATTTCATCCATCCCAGCCATGTTTCTTTGCTCAAGCGCCAATGGCGTCAAGGCCGGCGTTGATCACGTGCTCACTGGCCGCATCAAGCACGCCAGGGCGACCTAGACCCTTGAGAAGTACCAATCGAATAGCTCCAGATTGCCCCTTTTTATCGAGTTTCATAGCATTTTTAAGTTGTTCCCGATCAACCTTGGCAGGCATACGAACACGCAATCCCAAATCGGAAAGTCGCTTGGAAATTTGGAATTTGTCGGCGTCGGGCCACCAACCCGCCGCCTGACTTGCCGCCGCCATCGCCACCAACCCTATGGAAACGGCCTCGCCATGGTGAACCTGATCGTGCAGAAGAGATTCAATGGCGTGCGCGAATGTGTGGCCCAAGTTCAGGTGCGCGCGCTCGCCTTGTTCACGCTCGTCTCGCGACACAATTGCAGCTTTGACCGAAACTGATCGATGGACCAGTTCCACAAGTCGCGCTGGATCCATGGCGCGCAAACCCTCACGATGTGTTTCAAGCCAAGACAACATTGATTCATCAGCCAGTAGCGCGTGCTTCACGCACTCGGCAAGACCGCAGCGAAACTCGCGGGTGGAAAGCGTTGTCAGCGTGCGAACATCGCTTACCACCCAAGCCGGCGCGCAAATGGTTCCCGCCATATTTTTCGCTAAGTTGTTTGTCAGATTGTTTGACAAGTTTGTCGGCAAACTTTGTGAAGATTTTTTCGCGGCGGCACTGTTCATACTTGCATCGGACGCGTCGCTGGACATTGGAAGATTCACCGCGGTCTTGCCACCAATCGCGGCATCCACCATGGCAAGCAATGTGGTGGGAATCATCACCGTGGCAATGCCGCGCATGTACGTTGATGCCGCGAAAGCAGCCATATCGCCCACAATTCCACCGCCCATTGCGCACAAGACATCGCTGCGTTGCACGCGCTCCGCAAGCAG
>CAJACJ010000527.1 GCA_903938205.1 uncultured bacterium | reverse complement strand
CGCAAGGTGCACATGATCGCTGGCGACTTGGCCAACACCACGGATGACCGCCGCGTGATTGCCGATGGCGTTGCCAAGTTGGGCAAGATTGACATTCTGGTGAACAACGCCGGCGTTGAGAAGCGCGCCGATTTTTGGAATGTGACGGAGGCGGAGTACGACTTTGTGATGCAGATTAATTTGCGCGGAACTTTTTTTATCACGCAGGATTTTGTGAACCACTTGATCTCCACTAAACGACCGGGCCGCATTATCAACATGAGTTCGGTGCATGAGGAAATGGCATTCCCCCACTTCTCAACCTATTGCGCCAGCAAGGGCGGGCTGAAAATGTTGTGCCGCAACTTGGCCGTGGAGCTTGGGCCATTAGGCATCACCATAAACAACATTGCGCCGGGCGCAATCGCAACGCCAATCAACAAGGCGCTGTTGAACAATCCTGAGTTAATGAAGTTGCTGGAGTCCAAGATTCCTCTTGGACGCTTGGGCACGCCGAATGATGTGGCTGGCCTTGCCGCGTTTTTGGCAAGCGACGATGCGGCGTACATGACTGGCTCCACATTCTTTGTGGATGGCGGACTGATCCGCAATTATCACGAGCAATAAATCGCGCTTGGTCGACAATCGCATCGCAAGAACAATTCATATCCACACAGCCCAAAGTTGTCGCGCGCTTTCGCGCCAACTTATTTTTTCACGCCACCACTCGCGCCCGCATTGACTCCAGGATCCACCAACTGAAACGCCGCTTCTGCCGCGTTCTTTTCCATCTTCACAACTTCGGCCTCGGTCTCTGGAAATTCCGTCACCGCCGCGATAATGCCATCGCCAATTCCTAGCAACGCCCAACCCGCGATCAAGCCCGCACACACCGCCTCTTTGGAATCAACCCACAAGCGATATCCAAACTCGCCAATGCGCTCGTGATATTTGCGCTCCATGCCGGTGAATATGGCCGCGCCAATCCACATCATGACTGTGCTTTCTGGCGGCAACACCACGCCAAGACCAATGCCCACGGCCGACAATGGAAAGCGACCCTTGCGCGCGATGCGAACAATTTCAAGCACCAGCGCAAGCAACACGCCCGCAAGCATGGCCCACGCCGCAGACACCGGCAGCACGCCCCACAACTTTGCAATTCCGTCTGGACCAGTTTGCACAACGCTGGCCATGGTGCTGCTTTTGCCCATGCCCTCGATCACTTTGCTAATAGCCGCCCACTGAATCGCGCCGGGCACCGCCCATGTTTCGGTGATGGTGCTTTCAATAGTGGCCTCGCCACCTGGTTTCCATTTGTTCAAGAACAAAAGATAAAACAGCGGAGTGCTTGCAAGCGCGCCCGCGACAATTCCAATGCAATGTCCCCACGCTTGTTGACGCGGCTTGGCGCCAAGCATGTAGCCGGGCTTGATATCCATTAATAAATTGCTGGCGTTACTTGCCACTTCCGTTGTCACGCCCGCGGTCATTAAATTGGTCGCGGGGTTTGTGGGTTGCAGCGAACCAAATGTGAACTGCGTGATCTTGCTCAAGCTGCCGGTGGGCGTGGTGCTGGTGAGCGCAGTCGCGTTGGCCGCGATCAGTGTCAACACAAGAATCATTGGAATAGAAAGTGCGCCCAGCCACGGATTCACATCAAACCAAATCCAGTTCAGCCAAATAATGGCGGCGCTGAAAATAGGAATGCCAATAAAGCTCCACTTCAACGGCAATTCAATGTGCGCAACGCAATCGTGGTTTGCAGCCTTGCGCTTGAAGATGCCGGTGAACGCGGAGATGATCATTTTTGGTTTTGCAAACAAACTCACCATGCTCGCGGTGACCATCATGGACACGCCCCACCACAAGCACCAACTGTTGGTTAAGTGCGGACGACCAAAAATCGCCGCGGCCATGTCGTACGTTCCATCAGCCTGCACAATCTTGGACCAATTCTTGGGAACAATTTCGCCGGCGCGGATCATGAGCGGAGCCAACACAAGAAAGTTTGCCGCCATGCCCACCAACAAACTATTGGCGATGCGCATGCCCATGAGTCCGCCCGCGCCAATCATGGACAAGTCAAAGGCCACAGTGACGCCAAGTTGCTCAAAGGTTGCGCCAAGAGATTTTGGAAGCGGAACTTTTCCCGCGTGCGCAAGTTTGTAATACCACTCATCAAGGCGCTCTGGAATTTTCCACAGCGAGTCCTTAGCCTTTGATGTTCCAAGCACACGAATTTGCAGCATGGCCATGTAGCCACCCGCAACAAGAAGTTGCAACGCCGCGCCAATGCCCGCGGCCCATGCCAACGCTTTAGCTTTGAACAATCCAGAGTCCACGCCGCCACTAGTTTCCGAAACTGGCTTCTCAATGGGCATGTCGTTGAGCATGTGCAACGTTCCACCACGCGGCGCATGCGGATACAGCGAGTCAAGCACGACGGCGGCGGCGCGACCTTCAGGAAATGGTTGCTGCTCATCGTTGATAAAGCGGCGCTTCATAGGAAACGCAACCAGCACACCAAGAATGCTGGCAAGAACATTCCACAACAACATCTGGTGCCACTGCATGGGCTTGTTGGTAATGAACATGTACGCCATCAGCGCGGAGATGAGCGGACCAGTCATGTAGCCGGCCGCGGTAGCGATGCTTTGCACCGCGTTGTTCTCCAGAATGGTGAGGTCCTTGGCGACTTGCAGGCGCGACATGGCGCGGAACATGACAAAACTAAGAATGACGCTGGTCACGCCAACGCCAAGAGTCCAGCCAGTTTTGGCGCCAATGTAAAGATTGGTGGCGCTCAGAATGCCGCCTAGAAAAAATCCAGTGAGCGCGGCGCGCAGCGTGAGTTGCGCCATGTTGCCTCGATACACATTCTCCAGCCACCATCGATCTTTTTGCTCACGCGTCCAAGTGCGAACTTGCTCATCGGAGAGATGTTCTATTGCCATGTTGGAAAGATAACCCGCGATGGGAAATGTTTCAGGCGAGCGCGGACCAGCGAAGCCGGTTGAGACAGCAACCATTGTCTAGGCGCAACTTGCATCCGTTGAGTGATCGCGGCGCGAGTTGTGAACAATGCGCATAAGAAACGGCACATCGGCTACCTTGGTGATGCGGCAAAGCCGCCGCAAAAACCAATGTCAATGTTCATTATGAGTTCAGTGTGTCTTGCAGTGTCGAGCGTTTGCGCCACGGGCGCTGACGCTACCAACGCGCCTGTGAATCTGACTTTGCAAGATGAAAGCGCGAGTGCGCCGCAAGATATTTCCGATGCCAATGAATTGTCGCGCTATCACCCGCGCGTTGTTGTGGAAGAAGGCCGCCGCAACTTGGCCTATCGAGATATTTTTGATTACATCACCGTGGGTGTTGGCCACAACATGGGCTTATTGGGCGAGGATTCCGACCAGCCAGTCTTTGAGCGAGTGACCGGAGTGGATTACTTGCAGATTAAAACCGGCGGAGTGCCGCTAGAAGATCCGCGCGTGGACACGTTGTTGAATCACGACCTTGCCAACGCGATTGAGTACGCGCGCAAACTTGTGCCATCGTTTGACACGTTGCCACACGAGGCGAAAGAAGTGCTCGTGGACTTGGCGTTCAATCTAGGTCCGTCGGGACTGCGCTCGTTTAAATTTTTCAGAAGTTCAATTGAAAATCAAGACTGGGCGCAAGCCGCATGGGACTTGTCCCACCAAAATCGAAAAGAGAACTCGCCGCCCTCGGCCTATTCAAAACAAGTTCCAAATCGCGCGCGGCGCAATGTGGAAATACTCAAAGCCCTGGCCGCAAAATCCGCGCGCTGAAAGAAAAGAATGAAGAACACTCGAATCACAAAAATGCTTGCCGTTGCCCATGTTGCCGCGCCTTGTTTGGTTTTAGCGGCGCTTGTGGCGTGCGCAACTCCGGGCACCACCGCTACTACAGACGGCATTCCACCAGCCACAACGAAAGTTTTTCAAGAAGGTCGCCGTGATTTCACTTACGAAGGCCAGCCTATTCATCCGGCGTTGATTCATTTGTTCAACACCGACATTGCCGACAGTTCGCCCAATGTTGTGGCTGTCAGCGTGCAAGATGTGGAGTCCAGCAATCTCACGTCGG
>CAJACJ010000526.1 GCA_903938205.1 uncultured bacterium | reverse complement strand
TCCTCAAGGAAGTGTGGTGCAAATTCAAGTGATTCCGCGAACGGACGCGCTGGAAATTATCAACGCAACCGCCGTCAACTACACAAATTTCGACCTGTGGTTGAATCAGCGCTATGTGGTTCACATGCCGGAACTTCTCGCGGGTCAAACAGTGCTTGTTCCTCTTGATTCCATGTGGGATCAATCTGGCGGAACACCTTTTAGCGGCGGCCTGTTCCGATATTTCCAACCCACTCCGCTTGTGCTTGTTCAAATTCAAGCCGATGAAAAAAGTCCGCTTGTTGGATTAGTGCCGACGCTGCCCGAGTCCGTGCGCGAGCGTTAAGCGCGCGCCAACACGCGTGCAAATACGCACGTGTCATTCGATCAAGAACACGGCGGGGAACTTAGGAAAGTCCCTTCACGCTCCAGCCATCGCGATACTTGGTCTTTAAATATTGTGCGCCCTTGGGCTCGTTAATGAAGGTGAAATTTGTGGAGTCGTATTGCAAATCGCGATTGGCAAAATGACTTGCCGCCGCGCCCACACTGAGACTTTCACACAACAATCCAGCGAACGGAAAATTCGCCTCTGGAGTTGTCTTTCCAAAACATCCATCGACCCAGTGGAACCAATGATTACGCGCATCCAATTTGGGCAAATTCAACTTCACGGACTTCTTATTGTTGTCCCAAACCAACGGCTCATCTGACAAAGTGACCTTGCCAGAATCTTTTTCATATTCCGGATCAAGTGGGCACAACATCACGCCCTTCTCGCCAATCACCGCCGCCGCATTGCTACGAATATTCACGCCATCAGGAATTCCAAGCGCGGCGTTGGTTGGCACCAACTTGTTGTCGTACCACATCACGGTCACGCCTTCAGCAACGGTGCGATCCGTGGCCGCATATTTCAGCGTAATGGTTTCCGTTGTTGGAAATTCATCCTCGGTCGCGTCGGTGCAATCGCAACGAACCGAGAGTGGCAAACCAAGTTTCGCGGCCATGAATGGATAATCCAAAATATGGCAACCCATGTCACCCAACGCGCCGCAACCAAAGTCGTAGGTTCCGCGCCACATGAACGGCGCGTATGCCTTGTCAACATATGGCCTCGCGGGCGCAACGCCCAACCACAAATCCCAAGACAACCATTCTGGTGGTTTTTCACTACCAGTTGGCATTGGTTTCCCTTGTGGCCACCAACCCATTGGCCGATCACTCCACGCATGAATGGATTTTATTTTTCCAATGACGCCAGAGTTCAACAATTCCAGTTGCTGCCTACGACCAAGCATGGCGGAACGTTGCGTTCCCATTTGAGTGACAATTTTGGAATGACTCTTGGCGAAATCCGCCAACATTCTGTTTTCATACGCCGTGTGCGCCAACGGCTTCTGGCAATACACATGTTTGCCCATGTTCATGGCGCTCATAGCGATGGGTGCGTGCATGTGGTCAGGCGTGGACACGGACACCGCGTCAAATTTATTTCC
Organism: uncultured bacterium; assembly: GCA_903938205.1. GTDB lineage: Bacteria > Planctomycetota > Phycisphaerae > Phycisphaerales > SM1A02 > SYAC01. The sequence goes on along the minus strand of CAJACJ010000526.1, from coordinate 1,011 downwards.
AAGTTTGTCAAACATCTCACGCCAATCGGTGAACCACTGCGCCTTTGGAAATTGCGAAGCATATTTTTCACGGCCGCGCGCATCCACATCGCACAAGGCGACAATGTCCACGTTTGGATGCTTGGATAATGCCTCTAGATCGGACTCGCCCATTCCACCCACGGCCACCTTGGCAAGTTGAAGGCGTTGATTTGGTCCAAGCTGAAAGCGCGGCAATGCGCGCGCGGAAAATGCAGGCAGCAATGGAAAGGCCGCAAATGCGGCGGCGCTGCGAATGAATGTGCGTCGCGACGGATTCATGTTTCCAAATGCAAGGGAATCATTTGAGTTCGTATTAGCCGATGGCTTAGATGAATTGCTCATGCAAAGATGCTACATACAAGACAACATTCGCCATTGTGATATCGCAAGTGGGCAGTAAATTTTTAAAATGCTAAATACGACTGGGCCTTGCCTTTCAGCAGATGCATGCATTCCATCTCGCATAGCCAAAACTAAAAATCTCAGTCAATACGCTGAATAAAAAACGGCGCACCAAGTGCGCCGCTCTTTTACCTATCAATTATTTTTACAGTGTTAACTGCCATTATTTGAAGGAGCCGCTGCGCCTTGATTATCACCGCGTTGACGACCTCCACTATTGCCGCCACCTTGACCACCAGCATTTCCACCGCCTTGGCCGCCACCGTTTCCGCCAGCATCAGCTGGTCGCATTGCGCGGAACATTTCGCGGCGCTCATCGCCCTCAATAATTCCATTGCCATCTTTATCGACGCCCTTGGCCATGGCGCGATTTTCTTCAGGCATGTTGGCGATTGTCCAAGATCCAAACGGTCCTTGATTGCGCCCATCATCACGGCCGGTTCCCTTTGGCAACAACGCAATTTGCTCGGCTGTGAGCAACGCCTTCAAACGCTCGACATATTTGTCGGTCATGTCGCCACGCTTTGACAGCATTTCGTCAGCGACATCTGGATCATTTCGACCAAACATGCGACTGGCACCGCCATT
>CAJACJ010000525.1 GCA_903938205.1 uncultured bacterium | reverse complement strand
GCTTCCGTGGGTGGCGCATATCGACGCGTTTCAACATTGGGTGTATCTCAATCCAACGCACACCGTGAAAGAGCGCGAGACCAAGTGGCTGGAACTGGACGCGCGCTTTGGTGGCCTGGTGGATTGGACTGGCCTTGAACAATTCCGCGCGTCGCTGTGGCAGCGTCAATTGCATTTATTCGGCATGCCCTTCTATTACATTGAGTACGGCATTGCGCAACTTGGCGCGCTGCAAGTGTGGCTGGCCAGTTTGACCAATGAAAAGCAGGCGATTGCCAATTACAAAGCCGGCCTTGCGCTTGGCGGCAGCAAGCCACTTCCACAATTATTCCAAACCGCCGGCATTCAATTTGATTTCACCGCGCCCATCGTTGAAAAACTCATGAGCGCCGTGGGCTCGCAACTGAAGCAACTTTCCTAATTTCGCAAACTCATTACCCTCAGGACATCATGAAAAAAGTACTCATTCTTGGCGCTGGAAAAATTGGACGCATGTGCGCGCATCTTCTGCAACACAGTGGCGACTATGCGGTCACAAGTTTGGACAACAGCGCCGCGCACCTTGAGTGGGTGAGCAAGAATGTGACGGGCGTGAAATGTGTCAACGGTCGCTTTGATGACGCCAAGGCGCTTGACGAAACTTGCGCGGGCCAATGGGCGGTCGTGAGTTGCGCGCCATTTCATTGCAATGTGTTGATCGCGCAAAAAGCAAAAGCGCACGGCGCGCACTATTTGGACTTGACCGAAGATGTGGCCGTGACCAAGCAAGTGATCGCCATGGCGCAAGGCGCAAACACCGCGTTCATTCCGCAGTGCGGACTTGCGCCTGGGTTCATCACCATCGCCGCGTGGCATTTGGCCAAGGGCTTTGACAAGTTGCATGATTTGCGTTTGCGCGTGGGCGCCCTGCCGCGTTTTCCCAACAACGCCATGAAATATAATCTCACGTGGAGCACCGAGGGCCTGATCAATGAATATTGCCAGCCTTGCGAGGCCGTTCAAGACGGGCACTTTGTAACGGTTCCGCCGCTGGAGCAGCTTGAGCACATGCAAATTGACGGCATTGAACTTGAGGCTTTCAACACTTCAGGCGGACTTGGTTCGCTGGGCGAAACACTGAAGGGAAAAATTCAAAATCTCAACTATAAGACCATGCGTTTTCCTGGCCACCGCGACCAATTGAAGTTGCTGATTGAAGATTTAGGTTTCAAGAATCACCGCGACGAGCTCAAGAAGATTTTTGAGCGCGCGCTGCCCGCCACCGAGCAAGATCAAGTTGCCATCTTTGTAAGTTGCGTTGGCGAGAAGGACGGCCGCCTACTTGAGAAGACCTACGCCAAAATTGTTCTGCACAAAGAAATCAACGGCTTGCCGTGGACCGCTATTCAAATCACAACCGCCGCCGGAATCACCGCCGTGCTTGATTTGCTCAAAGAAGGCGCGCTGGCTTCAAAGGGTTTTATTCGCAACGAAGATGTTCCGTTCGAGGCGTTCATTGCCAATCGATTTGGAAAGCATTACGCGTAATGAAATCACACACGCTGAACACCTTAAAGTTGCGCTTTGCGTTCACCGAAATTGTTTCGATAGCATCGCGCTCAACGCATGCCTGGTGAGATCGCCTTGGGTTCATTCTGCGTCTGTCCGGATGTATCGGCGGGCATCAGGTCGTCAAGAATGACCTGCCAGTTCTGATGGATTTCGTTGCGCTGTTGTAGAAGATCCTCGATCTTGATCTTGACTTCCTCTGCTCGATATCCCTTTTCCTTTGCGGCGTTGAGATCGGACCATTTCAGAAGCAAAGCCTCGGCTTTGGATCGCCAAACTTTGAATTCCAATTCCCATGATGACTGCATGCTTTCGATCCGCTCGAATATAAACTTTGATAGGTCTTTGCTAGCAAGCATCGCGGTGAACTTCGCACGCAATGCTTCACCCTTGGGGTCGCTGACAATTTCGGGATAGATCGTGCTATACGCAAGAAGCCGAAATACTTTCTGCTGTTTGGCAGGAAGTTTCGATTCAATTCGCTCAATCGAGTTGATCTGGGAGACCCTCATTTGGCTTCCGATCTTTGATGGAGCTCGCATAAGTCTGTCCATTTGGGACGCCTGCGACGTAGGGCCGATTGTGCCAGCGAGTGCTTGATCTATCACCATGAGCCTTTGCAATACACCACCCCAACATGCTTTGCATTGCGCGGACTTCAAAGTGGACCAAGCGCGTTCATAATCGAGCAAATCCGCCTCCACTGATATGCGAACTGGGAATTCCCAGTCCAACTCGTCAATCATGCAACGCAGATCCAGGTCAGTGCCCCGTTGGGAGATTGGAAGAATGGAATTGGAATATCGGCGTCCAGCTCGAAGGATGAACGATTCGAGAATGGTCGCCCCGATACTCCCATCTTTTGCTTGCGACCCACGGGCTTCAAGTAATTTGGCGTCAAGGCAGTCTTGCAGCGACTGTATAAAGTTTGTTTCTGCGGAAACAAGAGCCCGCTCGATCTCCTGCGCTTCGTGAGATTGATCACGAATCTGTTCGGTTGTGATCAGTAATCCTTGTTTATCCTCGTCAGAGAGCTTGCGAGATATACCGAGGTATTTGTCGGCATGGCGTGAACCCACACCATCAAATTCCGCAATGTATAATGTGTACTTTTCCGCGGCGCACGTGACCAGGATTTGGCGCACATCATCTGGAATCGGCAGTTTCGTAATTCGATCAGCAAGTTCCGCACGAGTGAGTGCTCCCGAGAAATTCCTGAAATTGAGATATCCACCGCCAATCTTGCGGGAATCACCAGGAGTAAATGATTTCGATGGATCTTTGGCGCCAAAGACTTGGGGATCAATTGCCGGCGGATGTCCACCTGCTAAAATTATTACTAAAAGGAAGATTGCGTAAATCATGGGTCTATGACAACACCTCCTCCTTCACAGACTTCTCCCGTGGCTACGCTGTTGGAGATATACCAAACGTTGGAGATGCCCTCTTCACACCTGTTATTCACGCAGTTATAACGCACAATAATGCATTGAGCATTTGTACCCGGGAGAGCACATTCCTCGTATCCGAATTTGAATTTTTTTGTGTCTGAGGCTTGTTCGGTAAAAACATCATCTTCACACATATCGTCTCCACAGAGCGTCAAAATCCTTGGACCCTCGCCACACAAAGTACATGCAGTCGACCAAACTGTGACCCAGCAATAGGACTCAAGCGTGGGTCGGCCTGGATCAACTTCCCCATCACCATCTCGAGCCCACGAACTGCCAATTACGTACGCGAACAGAAAAAAAACAGCTGCGAAGTTCAGATTTTTCATAGCAAACTCTTTCGTTATTTCCAATAAATCCCCAGAACGAAACTCATTCAAGCAATATGCACATCGGCACATTTCACTTAACGTCTTCTAGTTTAACAAGACAACCTGCCGTTTCATGATTTTTACAAATAAAAACCAAAATTATTTTGCACAAAGAAATCAACGGCTTGCCGTGGACCGCTATTCAAATCACAACGGCCGCCGGCATTACCGCCGTGCTTGATTTGCTCAAAGAAGGCGCGCTGCCTTCAAAGGGATTTATTCGCAACGAAGATGTTCCGTTTGAGGCTTTCATTACTAATCGATTTGGAAAGCATTACGCTTAAATTTATTTGCAGGTCAATTGAATGTACGACGGGTTAGTTCTTCGCCGATCCCGCGTTGGCCCGCCCGCATTCCGGACAGATCGCTGAGCCGTTGAGCGGGTATCTACAAGTTGTGCATTGTCCGGGAGCGACACGGCGCCAGCGGCGAATTATTCCCACGGGGTAGCAGATGATCGCAAGTCCCGACGACAGCACGGTGACATTCCCCAACCACGGGAGCCACTGAACATCCAGGTGCGACAAATCGCTCACAAAGAAAATCCGATATGTGAAGTCTCCTTTCGTGAAGGCCTGCAGGGGCCATCCTGCCGACATTGATTCGCCACATCGAATCACAATTTTCGCTTTATCTGGATAATCAGGGTGCGGCTTCAGATACGACTGGGTTCCCTTAGAAACCGCAAAGCCCCGAATCTCAGTACTCTCGAAAGAACGCCCCTCGTTTGCCGTCGGGGGGGTCAGATGGTTGTTCGCCCACTCAGTAAGCTCCGTGGGGTTTCTTGTGTAAAAGGACAGGACGCGCCGAGCAGATTTCTCTCCGGTCAAGCGGCAGAAGTCTATTGAACAATTCATAAGATCCAGCGCAAACTGCGGAAGGACTCCATTCGCGTCAGTCGATCCCCTTGGGCAATAGCACAAATCAAAAACTCCCACAGCTGGAATGGCTAAACACAACCACCATCCCGCTGCGATGACCACGGCCGTTCGTCTCACCCTGATGCTTTGCTGCTGCGCAAATTTGGGCATTAACATTGTTAATACAAGCAGCGGCAAGCCAAATGTAATCGTGTCGAAAATAATTCCGGACCAGTGAAATGTGGTCGCAGGACCGCCGGTCATTGCAGTGCGATCAACGAGTGTCTCGTCCAAATCCCACAAGAGCAAATCACACGTACCACAGCGTCCCAACCACTCAGAGCCGGATGAGAAAATAGGCTGCGGCCAACCGAGCGTCGTCAAGTGATGTCGCGAGATGTTCCCACGCACCGACGATGCCTGTCGATAGCGAATCTCCAATCGTCTGAATCCGATTCCGTGGTCATTCAGCACTTCCGCATCCGGAGAAAGGGCAGCAACCCACGCGTCACCGCCTACGCAACGAGCAAGATCTGCTCCCGAATAAGCCAAATTGAGGGATATTTCCGATTGAGATGGACGTACTAAGAACCAACGGCATAAAAAAGCAACGATCATCACAATCAAAAAACCGAACGTGAGGCAATAAGTAACACGAACAATCAACTTTAATTTTGCTGTGCTTTTTTCATACATTTCTAATTTGCGCTCTTGGGATTAAATTCAGAACATATGGCTTCTACTCATCAGGGTAGGGGTCACCTTCGTCTGACCCAATAGTTTCATACCTCTTCGGTGTCACCGGCTCCCACCCCTCCTCTGTGCAAGTGCTGCAGCCCCAGAAATGTTCGCCCCAATTCTTCCAATGTTGCCAACACGGTTTCTCCCAATAGACACGATGTCTACCACCACCGATATTTGCACTTTGACCTTTATTCTCCCACTTGAGCGCACAAACAGTTCGTCCATATTTCCTTGTGCACCAGCAATATAAATCGTTCGCCGAGGGACTGATTTCACCCACCGCCAGTGTAATTTCCGGCATATAAGATTCTGTTTTGGCAACCAGCCGATTCAGGAGTTGTTGAAGGAGGTCCACTTCTTCATCGCCGCCGCCGTTGCCCCCGTGATGGGCGGACAACTCCGAGAGCTCGGGTGCCACACTCCATCCATTGAGGGACAGCATCGCGAACATTTCAGGAGTTCTCGGCTCATCTCCCAGGAACAACTGCAAAGGATCGTCAGCAAGTAGGCCGGCATCAATGGCCGTCGGAGCCCCCCAATTGCCGTCCGACACATGCGTTTCTTCATCAAAAGTCGACCCGGGGGCTTGGGTCTGAAGATTCGGAGACGCATTAAAGATTGCACTATCGGCGAAGTGACCGCGAATCCATCCCAGCGCGTTGAGTGCCGTTCCGCTGCCAGCCCAGCTTGAAGTAAGCCAATCACCGTTGTCATCTTGCTCGAACCAAACCGTCTCAAGGTTCCCCTCCACTAGGATCTCTGGCGTGATTTGCCCGAAAATTCCTTTGATGACCCCATTCTGAATGATCGGTGTGAATTCCCAACCCATGACCGAAATTGTTACCGACGTCACTGGCTCTTCACTCTGAGAATCCTCGTCCGCCCATGCAACAGATGACATCGATAATGGACCCAAAGTGGAAATTCCAATCATGGCAGCCACAGAAAATGCATTACGAACTACTCGCCGGGACGCTGCTCCCCACAAACCATTACCAAATCCTGTCGGCGTTAAAAGTGTTGACTTCAATCGCATAACGAACTCTCTTTCTGGGACAATATTGACCCGAGGTGTTTGCAAGCGCTTGTAAATATCTTTTGAACCCCTACGGAACGCGGAACCGCAAGGGTTAGGTTATTACGAATAATGATTGAATGTTGGTGTGTCTTGGTGAAACAAAAATCTGGGGCAGTCGTTGGCGGCCACACCCGCGCCGTGAACAAGATGTGAATTGAATGAGCGGACGGCGTAACTCATACTCGACTAGGAGTTGGCCCGCCCGCATTCCGGACAGATCGCTGAGCCGTTGAGCGGGTATCTACATGTTGTGCATTGTCCGGGAGCGACACGGCGCCAGCGGCGAATTATTCTCACGGGGTAGCAGATGATCGCAAGCCCCGCCGACAGCGCGCCGACATTCGCCAGCCACGGCAGCCACTGAACATCCAGGTGCGACAGGTCATTCACAAACATTAGGAAAGTTCCGTCCCCCTTGCTGAAAGCCTGCATGGGCCAGCCCGCCACCACCACATCTCCTATCCTCACCGTAAATTTTAAATGCGGGGATTTGTGAAGATGTTGTCTCCAAGAGACCGCAAAGTCACACAACGGGGGGTTACATTGAATAGGTTCCATCTCTAAAATTTGATCGAGTATCCACTCATCTGATGCAGTCGAAACCTTTTTGAATTTGTACGTGAGCGAGGTGTCAGGCTCTTGCTCTCCATATGTTACGACGCGATGCCATTCCTCATGCGCATACGGAATAATTTGTTGTCCAGCTGCCGATGGAATGATTCGAAATGAGTACTCGTCATTTTCTCCATTCCCCTGCGCGGTATGAAACAAGGTGAACATCCCAATAGAAGGAAGAGCAATCGCGATCCACCACGAGGCGGTCACGATTAAAACTGCGCGGCGCAACCACACACCGGTTCGACTTACGACTGTGGCAGTCATCATCATTAATGCGAGCACAGGCAGACCGAAAGTGATCGTGTCGAAAATAATGCCAGACCAGTGAAGAGTGGTCGCCGAAGGATTGGTCTGCGGGACGAGATTGGGGTGAATCTCCACGGGAAAAGTATGGCCACGCGTGGGGAAGTGGAAATGAGTGCTTGCCAGCCAATCGGAACCGGACGAGAAAATTGGTTGTGGCCAGCCCAGCGTGGTCAAGAGATGTTGGGCGGTGTAGGTCGGCGGATTTGTTTGCAAACTTGTGGGAAGGAGCAATGTGATTTGCCGAAATCCGAATCCATAATCATTGGAAAACTCCGAATACTTAGGAAACTCCAGGGGCAGTGTGGCCAACCACGAACCGTCACCCGCATAACACGCAACTTGGTCTGGACAAAACTCGTGCCGACCCCGCTCGGTCGGTCGAAGGCAGGCGAAATAGCACATGAATGCTGTTCCAATCGAAAGCAACAAGCCAATTGCCATGCAGAGACCAGTACGCTTCAGGAATTTCATTCGTACTACTTTCCCATTTTATCAGCACAGCCTTCTGCGAATAAAGATCGTTGGATATGCCGCATGTATTTAAGTCTTACATCGGGTTTACCAAACCGGCGTTGTTGGTGACCAGGTTTCTTCTGGTATGCCATGATCGGGTTGCTGACCTGGATCGGACGAACGCAAAGTACAATCGTTGCAAATATCATTTTTTCCAACCCATTTCCAAGCGTAATTGCATGTACGGGTCCAACGATATCCATTTGTTTGAGACCAATTGGCACCATTATCCCGCACATTCCACCCTGTACACGTACCAGGTATTCTCCACGTTATTTTTATACACGGACACCAAGGGTTTAGCGCGGACATAACGTAAGAAAGATTAATTTCTCCGACCATTGTGGTGTTAGGTATTATAGTTTGGATTGTGTCCGTCAGTCCGTCTATGAGCTGCTGAAGAGTGGTTTCCTCGCTGCCGCCATCACAATCTCCGGCGTGGTGGGAGCAAAGCGGCGAGATTTCAGGCGCCACGGGCCATCCGTTATAGGCCATCATTTCAAACATTTCCGCAGTCCTTGGTCCATCTCCCAAAAGTAACTGCAAAGGATCGTCTTCTAGTAATCCTCCATCAAGTACCGTGGGGGCAAGCCAATTACCATCCCATACTTGGGTCTCTTCATCAAAAGTCGACCCGGGGGCTTGGGTCTGAAGATTCGGAGACGCATTAAAGATTGCACTATCGGCGAAGTGACCGCGAATCCATCCCAACGCATTGGAAGCCGTTCCGCTGCCAGCCCAGCTTGAAGTAAGCCAATCACCGTTGTCATCATGCTCGAACCAAACCGTCTCAAGGTTCCCCTCCACAGCTATAGCTGATGTGATTTGCCCGAAAATTCCTTTGATGACCCCATTCTGAATGATCGGTGTGAATTCCCAACCCATGACCGAAATTGTTACCGACGTCACTGGCTCTTCACTCTGAGAATCCT
>CAJACJ010000524.1 GCA_903938205.1 uncultured bacterium | reverse complement strand
GCCGCGCCAATTTGGCGACATGGGCTGTTTCCTCGATCGAAAGTGTGTGTTTCTCTGTCACGCGGTTGAGTGTAACCAAGCGCAGCGTAAGGTCGGCTAGATTCCGTGTATGGCAGATCGCAAACAACGTTTCACTGGTCCCATTGTTGGCGTGGATTTAGGCGGCACCAACATGAGCATTGGCGTCATTGACGAAAAAGGAAAAATTGTTGGGCGTTCGCGCCGCAAGACCAAGGCGGCCGAGGGCCGCGAGAAAGTTCTCTCTCGCATGGTTGAAGGCATTGAGCGCGCGTGTGAAGACGCGAAGCTTTCCATGAAAGATATCGAGGCCGCCGGCATCGGAGCGCCAAGCGCCGTGGATTGGGACAAGGGCAGCGTCATTCACGCGGGCAATCTTGGTTGGAAAAAAGTTCCGCTGCGCGACATCATGTCTAAAAAGTTAAACATGCCCGTGGTGGTTGACAACGATGTGAATGTCGCCGCATTTGGTGAAAGCCGTTTGGGCGCGGGTAAAAATCGTGGCGACTTGCTTGCCATGTGGATTGGCACCGGCATTGGCGGTGGAATGATTCTGAATGGAAAATTATGGCGTGGACCGTTTCACACCGCCGGCGAAGTTGGGCACGTTGTGCTTTTTCCAGGCGCGGGTCCGGGTCATCGAACGCTGGAAGATCACTGCAGCCGAACGGCTTTGGTGCGCAGCATGATGATGTTGCTTGGGCATTATCCCGACAGCATGTTGCGTGAATTTTTGAACAAGGAAAAAGACGACGAAGGCAAGCCCGATCCATCCGCGATTGGAAGCAGCGTGCTGGCGGAGTGCTATTCCAAGGGCGATCCGCTTGTGCGCAAAGTCGTGGATGCATCGGCAGAATTGCTGGGTTTGACCATTGCCAATCTGATTACGGTGATGAGTTTGCAAACCGTGGTGCTTGGCGGCGGCGTTTCCGAGGCGCTTGGCAAACCATATCTGTACCGCGTGCGCGAAAGTTTTGAGCGGGTTGTGTTTCCACAAACGTTGCAGCGCTGCGAAATTGTTCCAAGTCAATTGGGCGATGACGCCGGCATGCTGGGCGCGGCGCTTCTTGCGCGTGAAACATTGAGCGAACAAAAATAAGCGCGCCCAAGTTGCACCACTGATTTTGGAGTTGCGCCTGCGTTTTATTTTTAGGCGCAGTAAAGAAAATAATCACGTGGGATTTAACGCGATTGCTACGGCGAACTTTTGTTTTAGGCGCAGCGAAGCGGATGTTGATCACGCTTGCTCACCAACAATCGAACTTGCGGCACATGCGGCTGCAACTGTTTGGCAAAGTGCGCAAGAAATCCGCGTTCTGAGTTGGTGTGTCCCAGCAAAATCATGTCGCAACCGCTTTCTTGCGCGTGAAGCACATCATGGTGCTTGGCTTCGCCAGTCACCATGAGCGTGCAACCCGCTTCAAGTGCCAAAGCCAACAAGCCGGCGCCCGAACCAGGAACCACCGCGATGAGTTTGTGTTTGCGAGACTTTTTCAATTCGCAATAGCTTACGTCGCCGGCGGCAAGTCGCAGCGAAGAGCGAAGTTGCTTTGCAATGGCGTTCGTTGTTCGCGGCTTGTCCAGAGTGAGCGCGCGGCCTTGACCTTGCTCATTTACGTGATTCATTTCCGTCAAAGTCGAATTCAAATTGGCGCATGGTTCCAACGCCACGCGCGCGCCCCCG
>CAJACJ010000523.1 GCA_903938205.1 uncultured bacterium | reverse complement strand
GCCTTCGCATGATGTGCCCAAATTGCTGACACGCTTCGCCCACTGTTGGCGTGTACACAATCGGCATCAACATTTCTGGTTCCGCGCGCAGCAACATGTAGAACAACCGTTCGTTGCGGTCCGCCAACTCGCTTAAGTACACATACTTTTCCAACTGCGATGTGCAGTGGCCAAGTTGCGTGTTCACCCTTCGAATATGTGTCTCACTGGTTTCAATGCCATCGGGAAGCAACCCAATTAGGCCCAGTTTCTCGCGCTCCGCCTCGGTAAATGCGGTGGCTTTATTCAGACGTGGATCAAGTAAAAGCGTGCGTCCTTGCATGCGCAAAGTCTAGCTTTGGTTTTGTAGTCGTGACAGAGTGAATGAGCAGACAAAATCCATTTGGACTGATACCCACCACATGGGGGCGTACAAAATTTATTTTTCTGTCGTGGGCACCGTCGAAGAGCCAACCCCCGCCGCTTTGACGCGCGTCCACGAGTGGTCCATTTGCTTCTCGCGCAAGGGGCAATTGTCTTTCACCTTGCGGGCGATCAAGAGTGCGCCATCGATTTTAATTTCATAGACGCCGGTTTCATCAACGCACAACTTTGTTTCAGGGCGATTTCGGAAAGTGAGAATTTTCCCATCAAAGGTGTAGTCACCAACAATGGCGCGTGTCTTTGGACCAGTGAATGACAATGTGAACAAACCAGTGTCTTCGCAAGTCAATGTTGTGGAATCAAAATCACTTTTCCACGAGCCGAGTAATTTTGGACTGGATACTTTTTCAGGTTCGGCGGCGCAACTGGCTATGCAAAGCAGCACGCAGATTTGAAGAATTTGTTTCACGTTAGAACTGTATAACAAGTTCGACCGCGAAGAGGTTTTGGCCGGGATCAACGTCACCCGCTTCCTCCGTGTAGCTGTACTGCACCTTGAATTGCGTGTAGCGATTGATCTTGAAACCAAGGCACGCATCCGCGCGCCACAAATTGTTGTACCAAGGAGTTTCGGAACCAGCTCCAGGACCAGTTGCGGGAGTGACGTTGGAATACAGCTGCTGATTCCAGCGCCCCGAAAGCCAAAATTGCGGCATGAACTTCCACTTGCTCTCTATGAAATAACTGTAAGCGCCAATGTTGCCAACCGACTTGCCAGCTTTCGCATCTGGAACCTCATATTGACTCCACGCAAATTCACTCCAGAGTTCAATCGGACCATGCGCGTAGGAAATATCCGTGCCCACCACATTTTGACGCGACTCTCCGATGGAAGAACCGGCTTTGCTTGTGTTTGAAAAGCGGTCGTATGCCGCTTGGCTAATGTACGAACCTGTGCTGGCACTGACACCCAAATTCCACGCGGCATCGGGTCGAAATCCCGCGCGTCCCGTGAAGGTTGGATAATTAAATCCGCGGTTCCACAAGTCCCACTCTTGGGGTCGGCTGGAAAGCGAGGCGTTCTTCATTTCAAACGCCCAATCAAGTTGTTGCAGCGTTCCCACCGTGCCATTCAGTTGAAAGCCGCTGGCGTAACTTGGTCCCCACACAATTGGAATCCATTTCGTGACTGGTGGAGAAGCACTATTTTTTCTGTCCACCATGGCTGTTGTGTTGGGCGCGATACCCGCGTTAGCGTTGCCATCCGTAACAGAAGTCATTTGCCCATACATCATGGGCGCGTTAATAAGCGAGTTCTGCGTGGAGAAATGCCTGTTGGTCCATTGACCAAACGCGGTCTGGAACTTTCCCCCTTTGAAATTCAACACCGGCGTGTCAAACGGGGTGACCTGCGTGTAATACTCCGCAGGTTGCGATTGCACGGAAGTTTCAGTGGGATCAAAGCCGCGATTCACCAATCCCAAAAACACAAATTCAAGGTGCTTGGAAATATCCAATGTGAACAAGCCACTTAATGTTGGCGCAAAAATTTGTCCATTGCTAGTTTGAATAAATCCTGGCGGCGGAGTGCTGAACACCATGTAATCCAATGTCAACCACACATCGGCGTTGAAACTTATTTGTCCATCTTCGGTTCCAAAAGATTGAAACTGGCGCAAGCGCTCAAGAAAAGATTCCATTGGATCCGCCGTATCCGTGGTGGTGGTGATTTGCTCAACCGCCGACTCAGCGGCCACAACTTGCGCGGTCATTGAACTGCTGCCCGCCGAAGTCGTTGGCGCAGCGGAAGTTTGCGCGCTAACGGTCTGCGAACTTGTTGTCGCGGGAACAACTGCCACAACTTGCGCGGCACACACGGAAGTTGCGCACAGAAGCAACGCGATCATTGGCTGATTCATAATGGTGCTCCCGCTGATTGAAATTTATCAACGCTCAATTCAAACGCTTGCACTAGATCGTCAAAACCTTTGACTTGCAACGGTGGTAAATCCCTCACAACAAATGTGCTATCCAAATATTGCCGCACACCTTGATCAATATAAAGCGTATTCGCTGGCGCCATGGAACACAGCCGCGCCGCAAGATTCACGCGCTCACCAAGCACCGTGTAATTCAAGCGCTTCTTGGAACCCATGCAGCCCACAATGATCACGCCAAAAGCCAGGCCAATTCCAATTTCAAATGGATTTTTGGTGTCTTTGTTCAACTGTTTTCGCACTCGCAACATATCCAGGGCGCACGCGGCGGCGCGCGCGGCGTCATCGGGTTTGCTATTTGGCGCGCCAAAGATGGCCATGACCATGTCGCCCACAAATTTGTCCACCACTCCGCCGTGACTATAAATCACATCGGTCATGGCGCTCATGTGGTCGTTCAACACAGCAACAATTTCGTGCGGCGTAAGGCGATTGGTGAGCGGAGTGAAGCCACGAATATCGGCGAACAACACGGCAATTGGCGCCGCCGTTCCACTGACATCAAGCGCGCCAGCAAGCAAT
>CAJACJ010000522.1 GCA_903938205.1 uncultured bacterium | reverse complement strand
GTGCTTGAATCCATCGATCCACACGCGCTGAGAAGGGCGCACGCAAGCGCGCTAAGAAGCCCCGCACGCATCAAAACTGAAAATGACAGGTGATTGCGTTGAAGAACGCTTGCGAGTGTGTGTGATTTCCGAAAATATATTTTGGACATGTTGGCGGAAAATACGATTTGACTCAAGTGACGATTCATAGTGAGAGTTGTACCATCAGACGCGCGGAGAATCGAACTTGAAATCACGAAAGAAGCAAATCGAAAGACGCAAACTGAAATGACTCTGCAGGCCAAAGACACAATTCTTGTTCTTGATTTCGGAAGTCAATACTCGCAACTGATCGCCCGACGTGTCCGAGAAGCGGGGGCATTTAGTTTACTGGTGGCGCCTAACGAGTCGCTTGAAAAATTGCGCGCGCATAATCCGAAGGGGATTATTTTAAGCGGCGGTCCAGCCAGCGTGACCGATGCCGGCGCACCAGTGTGCGACCCGCGGTTGTTTGACTTGGGAGTTCCAGTGCTAGGCATTTGTTATGGAATGCAATTGGGTTGCCAATTGCTTGGCAGCCAGGTTGGCAAAGCTCCAGCGCGCGAATATGGCCGAACGAAATTGCATGTGAAAGTGGCTGATGGACTTTTGCAAGGTATTTCCTCGCCCGCGACAGTGTGGATGAGCCACGGCGATCAAGTCACTGGACTGTCGAATGATTTTGAAATACTCGCCAACACTCCGACTTGTCCGGCCGCCGCAGTGAAGCATCGAACGCAAAAATTTTGGGGCGTGCAATTTCATCCCGAGGTCACGCATACGCCTTGCGGCGTTGACATTCTTCGCAACTTCTTGCAAGAGGCATGCGGCTGTACTGGCAGTTGGGCCATGGCTGATTTTCTGGATGAGGAAGTGGCGCGCGTGCGCAAGCAAGTTGGCAAAGATCGCGTGATTTGTGGTCTTTCTGGCGGTGTGGACAGCGCCGTCGCCGCGGCGTTGATCGCGCGCGCGGTGCCAGGGCAAATGACCTGCATTTTTGTGGACAATGGTTTGCTGCGAAAGAACGAGCGCGATTTGGTGGAAAGCGCGTTCCGCCATCACTTTGATGTTGAGTTGAAAGTTGTTGACGCGCGCAAGGAATTTTTGAATGACCTTGCGGGCATCGAAGACCCGCAGGAAAAGCGCCGTCGCATTGGCCATCGTTTCATTGATGTGTTTCAGCGCGCCGCCAAAGAAGTGCGCGGCGGCGTGAAATTTCTGGCGCAAGGAACGCTGTATCCCGATCGCATTGAGAGCGGGCAAAGCCACGCGGGCACGGCGGCCAGCATTAAGTTGCATCACAATGTTGGCGGGCTTCCGGAAGATTTAGGTTTTGAATTAGTGGAGCCGCTTAAAGATTTATTCAAGGACGAAGTACGCAGTTTGGGCGAGGTGCTTGGTCTGCCGTCCGCGCTGGTGTGGCGCCATCCATTTCCAGGTCCTGGCTTGGCGGTGCGCATTATTGGCGATGTCACCGAGGAGCGCTTAGCGCTTTTGCGCGAGTGCGATTTTATTTTGCTGGAGGAAATTCACGCGGCGAATCTGTATCGCACCACCAGCCAAGTGTTTGCGGTGTTGTTGCCGGTGCGCAGCGTGGGCGTGATGGGCGATGGACGAACCTACGACTCCGTGGTGGGCATTCGCGCCGTGGAATCCAGTGATTTTATGACCGCGGACTTTTGCAGATTGCCTTGGGAAGTTCTGGCTCGCGTATCAAGCCGAATTGTGAACGAAGTTCGCGGCGTAAATCGTGTTGTGTATGACATCAGCACAAAACCACCAGCCACGATTGAGTGGGAGTAGTTCATGTTTCACGTGATCACTGACGCGCTTGTGGATGCAATGGGACATGCGCCTAAGCAGTGGGGTAGCCCATGTTCGATGTGATCGGCGATGTGCATGGATATGCGCAAGAGCTTGAAGATTTGCTGCAACTGTTGGGCTACGCCAAGAAATCCGGCGTGTATCGCCATGCCAACCGCACCGCAATTTTTCTTGGTGATTGGATTGATCGCGGCCCAAAGATTCGCCAAACTCTTGAAGTTGTGCGCTCCATGGTGGAAGCGAATAGCGCGCGCGCCGTGATTGGCAATCACGAATTGAACGCATTGGCTTGGGCCACGCCGCGTCTAGCTTTTGAATCGCCTGCTCATTCTGCAAGTCACGCATTGGGCAACTCATCAAGCGTTGCCAATTCAAACTCCCAAAATCATTCAGCGGATGAAGCGCATCAATGGTGCCGCGCGCATACGGAAAAAAATCGGCGCATTCATACTGCAACAATGGAGCAACTATCTCCAACGGAATTGACTGAGTGGTTGAGTTGGTTTCGCGGAATTCCGTGGTGGCTTGACTTGGGCGGGTTGCGCTGTGTGCACGCATGTTGGGACGCGGTGCAAATGCAGGTGCTTGTGAACTCGTTTGGAAATTCTTGGACCGCCACGGATGACATTATTCGCGCGACGCATGAGTGGGGAACGCCAGAAGCCAATGCCACAGAATGTATTTTGAAGGGCCCCGAAATCGCGTTGCCAAAAGGTTGCACGCTTGCGGATCCTGAAGGCTTTGCGCGCAAGGTCATTCGCGCACGTTGGTTTGGCGATGGACAAGCACAGACCTACGCCGACTTGTCATTTCCAAATCGACCTGGTGTTCCAACGGATTTGCTGCCAGTTGGAATGGCAAGCGCCGCACAACGCTATGGCGAGCATGAACCGCCTGTGTGCATTGGTCATTACTGGATTCCAGCAACGGACGAGCCAAAACCATTGGCGCCAAATGTTGCGTGCGTTGATTATTCGGTGGCGCGCGGCGGTCGTTTGATGGCTTATCGCTGGAGTGGCGAGAAGGTGTTGACGAAAGAGCATTTTGTGTCGGTTCCAGCTCGACTTGCAGTGGAGTCAAAAAATTCGCAACAAGAAAATATCATTCGGTAGGATTATGCAATGACGCCCGTGAACCCGACTGCGAATGTTGGCAACAAGACGCATGAGCTTGCCAATGCGCAAAGCCACCATGAGATGCATGCGCAACTGTTGTCCCCGTTGGCCAAGAACGATCACGTGCGCGCAGCGATTGATGAAATTCTGAATCAAATGCAACTGTCGGCGCAGGAGATCACTGGCGCCAAGCCCGCCACGCAAAATGGCGGTGAAACTTTGCACGCATGGATGGAGCGCGCCAAGGCTGTGCGTTCGCGCGGCGGCTACTACCCATACATCGGCAGCGGTCGTGGTCGTGGCGCGTTGGTGGAATTGATTGATGGCAGCGTGAAGTGGGACATGATCAATGGAATTGGCGTGCATATGTTTGGCCGCGGTGACGCGGGTGTGACGCGTGCGTGCTTGGAGGCGGCACTGGCCGATGTGGTGATGGAAGGCAATTTGCAATTCAATGCGGACAGCATTGCGTTTGCGGAATTGTTGATCCAAGAGGCTTCGCGCGCGAGCGCGTTGCATTATTGTTTTGTCACCAATTCCGGTTGCATGGCCAATGAGGCCGCGCTGAAAGTGTGCCAACAAAAACGTCAGGGCGCGCCGCGCGTAATTGCCTTTAGCGATTGCTTTATGGGCCGCAGCGTTGCTATGAGCCAAATTGGCGACGAGCCTGGATATCGCCAAGGACTCACGCAAAATATTTTGGTGGATTATATTCCTTTTTATAACCCTGACTTGGGCGAGCGCAGCACCGAGATGGCGTTGTGGCATTTGCAAGAGTGCATTCGACGCTATCCCGGTCAACACTCGTGCTTTGTGTTTGAACTTGTGCAGGGTGAAGGTGGTTTTAATGTGGCGCCGCGGGAATTTTTTGTTGCGCTCATGCAGGCGTGTAAGGCCGCGGGCATTCCAGTGTGGGACGATGAGGTTCAAACCTTTGGTCGCACCGAAAGCATGTTCGCCTTTGAAGCCATGCAACTGGGTGAATTCATAGATGTTGTGTCGATTGGAAAAATCAGCCAGGCGTGCGCGTGTTTGTACACGGCGGATATGAATCCCAAAGCCGGGCTTTTAAGCGGAACATTCAGCGCTAGTGTGACATCGCTACACGCGGGGCTTTCCATATTGTCGCGCTTGCGCGATGGCGGTTATTACGGCGCCAATGGGCGCATTGCCAAGTTGAACGCGGCGTTTCGCGCCAAGGCGGATGACTTGGTCAAGCGCCGCGGCGAATTCTTTCCCGCGGTGAAGAAACCATTTGGCCGTGAAAGCAAGAGCTTTGTCAGTGGCGTTGGCGGCATGATGCGCTTGACTCCATTTGGTGGCGACAAGGATCGCATCGCCAAACTGTTGCAAAATCTTTTTGAAGATGGCGTGATTGCGTTCATGTGCGGACATGGTCCGTACCACTTGCGCTTCTTGCCTCCGATTGGCGTGATGACGCCCGCGGATTTTGATCCCGTGTTTGAAATTTTGGAAAAGTCCCTGCAGCGGAGCGCCTAAATGTTTCTTATTCGCCAAGCCACACTTGAAGATCTTCCAACGCTGTTGAAGTTAGCCAAGATGGTGCATTTTTTAAATTTGCCCGCGGACCGCGACATCATCGCCACCAAGATCAACCGCAGTCGACTGAGTTTCGCGGAGCGTCAAAATGATCCACGGCATCGGCAATTCATGTTCGTGTTGGAGGACAGCGAAACTGGAAATGTGATTGGAACGAGCGCCGCCATTTCGTGCATTAGTTGGAAGGGGTGGCCGCATGTTTTTCTGGAGGTGAAGAAGCGCCATTTCTACTCCAATGATTTGCAGCAAGGACAGAGCCATGTGACTTTGGAATTTGGAACTGACGAAAGTGGTCCCAGCGAAGTGGGCGGTTTAATTTTGGCGCCGGGCTATCGCGGTCACAAGGAAAAACTTGGCTCGCTGCTTTCGCTGATTCGTTTCCACTTTATTGGTCTTCACAAAAAGTGGTTTGCGCAGCGTGTTTTGGCTGAACTCATGGGACCTGTGACGCCCGATAGTCGCACACTGTTGTGGGAATATTTGGGGCGGCGCTTTATCAATCTTTCCTATCAAGAGGCTGATTTATTTTGCCAGCATTCAAAAGAGTTCATGACCAACTTATGGCCGCGTGGTGAAATCTTTGCCAGCATTCTTCCACCAGACGCGCGGGCTTTGATTGGAAAAGTTGGCGAGGAGACTTTGGCGGCCAAGGGCATGCTTGATCGTCAACACTTTCATGTGACCACGCATGTGGATCCATTTGATGGCGGACCCTATCTTGAGGCCGACCGTGATTCCATTCCCATGGTGCGCGACACCAAGGAACACAAGTTGTTGGCATTTTCCAAGCGCGAGGGTGGCGTGATGGCCTTTGTAAGCCATAGCAGCAAAGAACATGGATTCCGCGCGGTGCGCACGTTGTGCAATGTGCGCGCGGGTGGAGTGGAAATTTCCAAGGCCGCCGCCGAAACCATTTATGCGCGTGAAGGTGTGAAGGTTGGTGTTTCACTACATGCGGAACATTCAAGCCGGAGTGTGGTGAAGGGTGTTGCGAAGAGTGTGGGCAAGAATTTGGTGAGCGCCGTTTCAAAAGATGCTGGGAAGAAACCAAGCAAGAAACCAATGAAGAAACTAAGCAAGACACTTGGCAAGTCATCACGCAAGAGCGCCGTTGAAATATCGCGCGCAGCGGGTTCCAAAAGTAGAAAAATTTCGCGTGGCAAGTGACATGAACGCGTCAACGCAATGGATTGTCCAAAACCCATCCGACTTTATAGACGGTCAGTGGCGCGCTCTTGCTGGCGATGAAATTCAAAGTAAAAACCCTGCAAATCCAGAGCAGGTTGTGTGGTCGGGAGCCCCCGCATTGGCGCATGTGGACGCCGCAGTTGCCGCCGCGCGAGAAGCGTTCACGGGTTGGAAACAAATTTCTCAGCACGAGCGTGCCGAACTCTTGCGCGCATTTTCCGCGGCGTGCAAAAAATTCGCTGAACCTTTGGCGCACATCATCACAATGGAAATGGGAAAAACCATCGCCGAAAGTCGTGGCGAGGTGAAACTCTTGTCCGACAAAATTGACATCACATTGCAAGAGACCACATTGGCGCGCGTGGCCAACTTTGAAGTGGACGCCGGCGGCGGTCGCAAAGGGTTCTGCCGTTTTCAGCCGTATGGCGTGATGGCCGTACTTGGTCCATTTAACTTTCCCGCGCATCTACCAAATGGTCATTGGGTTCCTTCACTGCTGATGGGCAACACGATTGTGTTTAAGCCCAGCGAAAAAACTCCGGCCGTGGGTCAATGGATTGCGGCCATCGCAGAAGTGGCTGGCTTTCCACGCGGCGTGTTCAATGTTGTGCAGGGCGGTGTTGAAACCGCAAAGCGCTTGACCAGCCACGCGGACATTGACGGAGTCATGCTCACTGGTTCCTGGCGCGCTGGTCGAGCCGTGTTGCAAGCCAATCTTGATCGTCCAGGTCGAATTGTTGCCCTTGAAATGGGCGGCAGCAACCCCGCGATTGTGTGGAAAGACGCCGATATTCGCGCCGCTGTGCTTGAATGTGTGCGCAGCAGTTACGCCACCACGGGTCAGCGCTGCACATGCACTCGGCGCATGATTGTGCATCGATCCATCGCGGACCAATTTGTGACCGCGTTCACCAAAGTTGCAAGCACCATGATCATTGCTCCAGGCAACGCGCCGGAGCCCAACTTCATGGGGCCACTGGTGGATCAACACTCTGTCAACGCGTTCTTAGATAGACAAACGAATATTCGTAATGGTGGTGGGCGCGTGTTGCTTGAAGGCGTGCGCATGGACCAGCCTGGTTTCTTTGTCACGCCAAGTTTGATTGAAGTGGCGCGCTTTGAGAAAGCCAGCGACGCAGAAACATTCGCGCCCTTGGTGCAAGTGAGCGTGGTGGATGATGTCCTTGACGCGATCGCACAGGCCAACGCCACTGACTTTGGTTTGGCGGCGGCGGTGTTCACCAATGAAGACTCATTGTGGCGCGAGTGCTTGCAGGGTTTGCGCGCTGGGTGTGTGAATTGGAATCATGGAACCGCGGGGGCAAGTAGCAAGTTGCCGTTTGGTGGTGTAGGTCGCAGTGGAAATCTACGCCCAGCAGGAAGTTTTGCGCTTGATTCCACGGTGTTTCCTGTGGCTTCTATGGAAGTTGCCGCTCAAGAGTTGGCTGCGACTTCAGTTGCCAATGGCTTGCGCGCGGATGCGAAGTGGTTTGCGTGATTCACACTCACGATCCCTTCTGAAATAAAGAAGCTGACCTTTCTTCCAGAAAAAGTACTTTATAAATAAGCCTGCGGGGTTTATCCGGGAAGAGCTGCAGCAGGTTATTTAAATTTTCGACATAGCCAAAGCGCAAGAGGATCGCACAGACTCCGCCATACGTGATTATGCAGAAGATGACTTCAAGCAAGGCCTCTGTTCGGAAAGACGTGCTTGTAAATCCAAATATTTCTACAACGCTGTTGGCTAGGCTTGAAGTTGCGATGGCCGCAAGAATTGAATAGGCGGGGGTTGAATACATTTCGTAGCGGAAGGTGATGTTTGAAATATGAATTTGCTTTGAAACTTTTTTAATTTGGAAAAACGAAATCAATGTGGTTGTGAGTCCAACGCCAATGATCAAGATCAATGGGTATTGGGTCTCTGGAATGGGCGATATGAATTTGGAGCCATAGAGCAGGGCAATGCTGAGTGCGGCACCCGCAAGTTTGCCGATCATTCGGCCACTGAAAAGTTCAAATGTGATCGGCCATCTCCGAGCGCCCATGAGAGGCGCTTCAAGCAGGGTTTGCACCGTGGGATAAATCAGGAACACGCAGGCACATTGCACGGGAACAATGCTCGAATTCCACTTGTCAACGAATAATAAATGCGCCAAACTGGGATATACGGCGGCTATCCCCATTACAAAGAGGGGAACGAAAATGACCCCGGTTAAAAATGTTTGGCGGACGCTCAGGTCTTCTTGATCAATATTTCCGCGCACACGTGCGGCGTAAGGCGCCAGTACGGCTTGCAGCGTGCTTGAAAGCATTTGAATGGGTTGCACAGCCATTTGGTTGGTGAATAAATAAATTCCCAGCGCCCCAACTGGAATGAAGAAACTGAAGAAGAACAAGTCCGTTTGGCTGCCAAGGGATGTGATCAGGGCCATTACAAATGGAATTTTCATCATTGTGTATGTTTCTTGAAGCCAATGTGGCGAGGCTTTAAAGTCATTGCGTTCCATGCCCGCTACTGCAAGGCTCCACGCCAAAACAACGATGCCGCTGATGAGTTGAGACAAGACAAAACTGAGCGCACCATAGCCTTGGGACGCGAAGTAATACGCGCTTGCCAACTTGATAAGCGCGCTTGCGCTGTCCATGGCCGC
>CAJACJ010000521.1 GCA_903938205.1 uncultured bacterium | reverse complement strand
GCTATTGAAATTCAAACTCCAGGCGGCGGCGGATTTGGAAAGAGCGGCAGCGCATAAAACAATTCAGTGGCGCCGCTCCCGCCGACTTTGCGCGCTTGAGCATGAAATCAATACTGGTGATTCATTCGCTATGCAACAAAGTCACGAATGCGATACGCGGGTTTCCACGCACGGATCGCCGCGCTCAAAGTCGGTGAAGTTCTTGATGGTGGTCTGTGCAATCCCGCGCAAGGCCTCATCAGTTAAAAAACCTTGATGCCCGGTCACGATCACATTTGGAAACGCAAGAAGCTTTTTAAATGTTTCATCGGCAATGATTTGCCCCGACAAGTCTTGAAAGAAAAGTCCTGCTTCGCCTTCATACACATCAAGACCAAGCCCCCCAAGTTTCCCCGAACTCAGCGCCGCGATTGCCGCCTTCGTATCAACCACCGCGCCGCGGCTTGTGTTGACCAACATGGCCCCAGGCTTGATCCGATCAAGCGCCTCGCCGTTGATCATGTGCCTTGTACTTGCGTTGAGCGGGCAGTGCAGAGTGACAATGTCAGACATGGCGAGCAGTTTCGGTAGTTCCACATATGAAACTCCCATTAGCACGCATGCTGCGGATGTGATTGGATCGCAAGCGAGAACCGTGCAACCGAATCCCTGACTCAGAATTCTTGCCGCAACAACGCCAATCCTTCCCGTGCCGACCACGCCGACGGTCTTGCCGAATAAATCAAAGCCCACAAGTCCTTCAAGCGTGAAGTTCTGTTTGTAAACGCGCGCGTGTGCCAAATGCGTTTTGCGATTCAGCGCCAAGATGAGCGCAATGGCGTGTTCCGCCACCGCATGGGGCGAGTACGCCGGCACTCGAAGCACCGTCATTCCTAATTTTTCTGCGGCAGCGAGATCAACATTGTCGTAGCCAGTTGATCGAAGCGCCACCAATCGCGTGCCACCCGCATGAATAGTCTGAAGCAGCGCCGCATCTAATCGATCATTGACAAATACGCAGACCGCGTCGGCTCCGCGCGCAAGCGTCGACGTGCGCATGTTCAGTCCTTCGCTGACAAAGTCCAATACATGCAGTCCGCCAACATTCGCCGCCTGTAGCGATGCGCGATCGTATTCATGGGTGCTAAAAACGGCGACCTTCATTTTGGGTTGCTTCCGGTGACACACACGCCGAGTGAACTACACGCGTGAATTATTTCTGGAAGCGATGCGCTCTTCCAACCAACCATCGATATGTTTTGGATTTTCGACATACTAAACGTCTGAACAAGCGATTGGATGGGAATCTGCTCGATCACGCTTGCTGCCGAAACACTTGCGTTGCGGGTCATGATCATTGATGGTGCAACAGGATCGAGGCGATCATCATGTGGTGATATTAGCCAGTGGCCAACGGTGGCTGATACTAGGAAACCTGCTCTATGTTTGGCGTGCGGAGCACGACGCACACATACCCGTTGATCTGTGTAATTTCTAAATGCATGCCGCATTCAATGCACACACCAACTCCTGCGCCCGACGTGATCCGCGTGACAAAGCTTCATGTATATCCGCTCAAAGGCGCGGCCGGATTTTCACCGCAACATTGGCCGGTAGATGAACGCGGCTTGCGCCACGACCGCCGCTTTATGTTGGTGGACGAAACTGGAAATTTTATTTCGCAGCGAACCTGCGCAAGGTTGGCATTGGTGCGCGCCGACATTATTTCAAATGAGCTTCATATTTCTTATCCAGCGCGCGCGCAGACCAGGCCCAAGTCCGAAGAAAGTGCGCGGCGGACACACGACGTGGCGCAACGAAAAAAACTGCTAATACCTTTAGAAACGTTGGCGATTTTAACGCCCGCACTAGGGCACAATTCCATTCGCGTACAAGTGTGGGATGACTTTCTAGAAGTGCCCGCACTTTGGCCAGAAGTGGACGCGGCGATGAGTGAATTTCTTGGACAAGCCTGCAGACTTGCGTACATGCCAGACAACACAATGCGTTTGACCAGCATCACTCGCGGTGAACCGCGGCGCAATCTGAGTTTTGCCGACGCCGCCCCACTGTTGCTGACCAGTGAAACTGCACTGGATGATTTGAACGAGCGCTTGCGACAAGCTGGATCAACTGCAATTCCCATGGATCGATTTCGCGCGAACATTGTCATTCAAGGCGCGGCGCTTGCAGCGGATGATCACTGGAGCGACCTCACTATTCACAACGTGAAATTTCGCGCGAGCAATTCGTGCAAGCGTTGCAAGGTGATCACCATTGATCAAACCACGGGCGAATTCCAATCGCGCGATCCCATTCTGACTCTTGCCACGTATCGCGGCGATGGAAAGAGCGTGACCTTTGGGCAACACTTGTTGGTGGAACGCGCAGGCACAATCAGCGTTGGCGATGCAATCACAATTGATGCTTGCGAGCGTTGAATCCTTGTTAATTGCGCGCGTGGACAGCGCACTTGAAAGCCAGTCACATCGAGAAAATAAAATCACTCACAAACGACAACGCGCCCAGCCGACACCGCAATTTCTTCGGGCAATTCATGGCTGTTGTATTGGCTGGCCATGGTGAATCCGTAAGCGCCGGCGTCCGCAATGGCGACCAGATCGCCCTGCTTCAATTGTGAAAGCGAAACATCTTTCGCCAGAAAATCCGACGACTCGCAAATGGGTCCAACAATGTCGTACGCAATTTTTTCACCCGCGCCTTGGCGAAGCGGAAGAATGCGGTGCTTTGATCCATAGAGCGCGGGCCGAACCAAGTGATGCATGCCCGTGTCAAGAATTGCGAATGTTTTAGCGGCGGTTGCCTTGATGTATTGAACGCGCCCAACCAATATTCCGGCGCGCGCAACAAAAATGCGGCCAGGCTCTGTGAGCAATTCAACATCCAATCCGCGCGTTACGTCAAGGACCATGCGGCCATACTGCGTGATCATTTCAAATTCGCGCGCGGTGTCCGCAGTGTCATAGGTAATGCCAAGTCCACCGCCAATATCAAGTCGGTCAAGCGTGTGGCCCTCTGCCTTGAATGTTTGGTGCACCGCGATTGTTTTTTCAATAGCCTCGCGGATCACCGCAAGATCAAACAGCAGCGAGCCAATGTGCATGGTGAAGCCGCGCAACCGCAAGCACTTGCTATTGCGCGCAAGAATGTTGCGCAGTTCCGGCATGAATGATTCATCCATTCCAAATTTGTTGTCGCGAAATCCGGTGGTGATGTATGGATGAGTCTTGGGATTCACGTTTGGATTTAGGCGAAAGGCCACGTCGGCTACCACGCCAAGGTGTTGAGCTATGTCTGCGATGCGCTGCAACTCTTGCGGACTTTCAACATTGATCTGTTTAATACGCGCCGCAAGCGCGCGCTGAATCTCTTGATGCGTTTTAGCCACGCCAGAAAAAATAATTCTCTCAGCAGGCACGCCCGCGGCAAGAGCGCGCGCAATTTCCCCGCCAGACACCGTGTCCACTCCCGCGCCAAGCGAGCTCAAATGCCGCAAAATTGCGCCATTACTGTTGGCTTTCATGGCGTAATGAATGGTGTGGCGCGCGCCCGTAAATGCGTTGTTCATGGCGTGAAAGCGCAACGCAATGTCATCCAAGTCATAAACATACGCGGGTCGATCAAGCGCACCAACAATGGAATCAACCG
>CAJACJ010000520.1 GCA_903938205.1 uncultured bacterium | reverse complement strand
ATCCGCTTCCGCTTCCAGATCCGCTTCCAGATCCGCTTCCAGATCCGCTTCCGCCGCCGCTTCCTGATTTGCCGTTTGAATTTTTACTGACGGCTGATCTAGGTTTAGTGGATATAGCCGTGGAAGTTTCTGTGACCGGCAGTGCTTGGCTTGCTTCAACTTCTGGTTCGAGTGTTGGTTTGACTTCAAGTGGTGGATTATTTTGCTTTGCGCAATTGCAACACAACGCGCATATGAAAAGTATTACCCCAAATTGAAATGAATGATGAACTTTCATCGTGCGATCCACCATGAGGCTTCTTTCTCCGTGGGCAATGTTGCTGATGCGGTGCTTGCCGATCGTGTCAACCAAGAGGCTACGCCATTGACTTGATCGGCAAGAGTTGTTTCAAGTTGGCTGAGCGGATACGCCGGCGCATTTTTGCCGGTGATCCAGGGTTCAACTTTGGTCCAATCTTGCGACCAATCCACAGGAATCCAAACCCCGTCCACTTGCACGCACGTCAGTTGCCATGACGCGTCGTGACATTGCGCTTGCACCAATGTCTTGGGCGGTTGCACGGAAGTTTCGCTGACAAAATAATCGTTGCTTTCCAGCGGAAAAATGCGCTGATTCGAGTTAAAAAGCCGATCCGACCATTGCGCAATTGGCGCGTGCGCCAGAACAGTTTGCCAAACAAGAATGGCGTCGGTGGACAGATTGCTTTTCCAAGGAAGACGTTCCTTCCAAGTCAACGCGTTCATCCAATCACATTTGGAAATGTCGGCGACGCCCGCGGCCAAACGCTTGAGAATGTCGGTGTCATTCGGTGCTCCCACCAAGGCCTTGCAGATATTTTTGGATTGCGGCGATGTGTGCGCTGCGAGAAGAGCGGCTTGCAAATTGCGAAATGATTTTTGCAGCGCGGTGGAGTCGGCGGTGGGATCGGCGGGGGAGTTGGCAATTCGCAGGGCCGCTTCTTCAAGAGCGCTTTGCCACGACCTTGGCAAGGAACGCATGAACAAGTTCGAGTCCGCCTCACTCACGCTTGTCAAAATATTTCTAGTGTTGATGGCCGCCGACTTGGGAAGCACAAACTCAATCAGCACAACAACCGCGCCCGCCAGAATTATGGTGAGCGCTCCAAGAAAAATGCTTAGGGTGCGCGAGCGCAAAAAACTTGTCCGTGTTTTTGGCACGAGCGCGTTAACGCGAATCTGTAAGACAAATTCTCGAAAGCGGGCGTGCTCCATTTCTGGACAAGCATTGAGTCCGTTGAAAAGATATTGTTGCTCGGCGAGTGTCAGCACGCCAAATCGCCGCAAAGTATCAAGGGCTTTCTGGGTGTCACCCATGCGAGCGGCGGCCATGATTTGCAAAAGATCAAGCTCTTCGCGGGAAATTTCAGCAAGTCGGTCAAGTGTTTCAATGGACGCGCGAATGTCCGCGAACGTGCTGGCGTCACCTTGACGCGCGGCTTGAGTGGCTTGCCGATGCAGTGTGATAAGGCCGATGGTGGTCATAGTGGTGGCGGTTGGCGACTATGGCGACGATGGAAGTTCGGCCGTTGAATTTGGAAAAGTCTTTTTGAACAACGCGCGTAGCCTTGGGTCGAGCCATTGTTGAATTTTTTCGATGGGCATTTCTTTTTTCGACATATTTTTGACGGTTATCCAAGTCCACATGGAATTGGGCATCGCTATTTTTTTTAACGCCGCATCCCTTTCTGATTTGGCGTTCATTCCCTTGGTCGTCATGGTGATACTTGTTGGCAACGCGAGTTGTTTATTCATCTGAAGTTGCGCGGCAATGATTTCGCATTGCGCAAGAACTAAAATACAAGCGGCACACACTTTTTCAGCTTGGTCTAATTTGGGAGAGAGTTCAGAGGAGTTTAAATTTATAAAATCCACATCTTTGAAATTGAGATTGTCGACTTGTGTTTTAATTTTTGCTTGCAGATCCACAAGGGATTTCGCTTCTTCAGCGTAAGTGATTAACCACGCTTCATTATGAATCACATCGGTACTATTGATTTGTGAAGAGATACGCTTGCTTTTGGCTTGTTTCCATAATTCCAATTCGTTTGCGGGCGCATTCACAGGTTCTTCAGGTTTAGTTTTTTCTATTGCTGAAGTAGGGGTTGCTGCGGGAATTACGGGAGTGGCTAGAGAAGCAGGCGTGACTGTTGCCGCTGGATTTGGGACCGTAGGTGCGACAGAAGGTGCAGGTGAAGTTGCGGCAGGAGTTGTATCCGAAGGGATCACGGAAGTTGCATCTCTGTTCGCAGTCGCAGTTGCGTCTGTTTTTGCAGATACTGTTGCTTCTGAAAGTGAAGTTTGCGGCGTCGCGTCGTTGGGTTGCACAGAAGAAATATGTTGTTGCGGCGCGCTTGCTGATGGTTGCATTGGCGTCATTGGCCTGGTCGCGCGTGATGCATAAAGAGTAAATGCCAAGACCAGTGCAAGGATGGCGCACGTTAAAACGATCCATCGAAAATGTTGTAAAACGAATTCAACCAGCGCTTCGCCGCGAGGTTTTTGAATGTCCTTCAATTGAACGCGTCTTGCAGTGGCAAGCGCATCATCTTGCAAACCCAGCAATGCCACTTTTTCTGGGTGCGCCAGATTTCCACTGAGCGATGGCCAACGCACATTCGGCGCCGCCGCAACAGACGTGGAAGCCGTGGCGATACGGACTCCAGGCGTGGCCGCGAACAAGCCAAGTCCCCATGAAAGTTGGCCGGCCTCATTGCCTGGAAGTAGTTTCAATAATTGCAACAATCCGCGGCGATTCGCAGGGTCATCCGCCACAAGCGCGCACGCATTATGGCGCGGCGTGGACAACAGAATGTCGTACAAGCGCCGCTCCAACTCGCCAAAGTTAGGCAGCAAGTCCTCGCTGTCATTCACGTGCACGGAATGTTCGGTCGCGCTTGTAAACGCCTCGCGGTCAAACGCGTGGTTGTCTTGCAAAAGTGATTCAAGATCGCAACGCACCACCGTCTTCCAATCATGCGCCGAGAAAAGAATGCTGCGCCGCTCCACCGTGTCGCGCCCCGCGACATCGGGCTCGCCAGGAAACAATCGCGTGATGGCGAAGCGTCCACCAGGCAGCAATCGTCCCGCCACCGAAGGATGTTGAGCGAGTTGATCTATTTCCTCTTGCGACTTGGGCGAACCAAATCCAAAGATAGACAACGCGTGATCCTCCGCCTCGCTGACATCCACGCTTTTTGCCAGCGTGTGGTACCCATCCGTCGATCCAAAGAGATGAGTTGAAACTCGGATCACAAAAATTGTCTCACAACAAGCCAGGTCAACACGCCAACCGCCGCAAGGCCGGCGAACAAGACCATGTTGGCCCAAAGCCAAAAGCGGGTGTCCTGTGTTTGCGCTTTTTCATCCTCTTTGATTTCGCGTTGGATAAATTCTTGTTGCGCGCGTTGCGTTGTCGCTTGGCGCGCCTTGTTTTTATTGGCGATGATGTGGCGCAGACAAAACACGATTGGATTTTCCAGCCCGCGCGCGGGTTTGGTGAGGTCGGGAATATCTTTTCCCAGCGCGTCGCGACGCGAGCGCACCGCGCATGTTCCAAACAGCGTGAGCGTGGGCACAATGCGCAGCAGATTATTGCAGTATTTCACGGCAAATCCACGCAATCCGCCGTGGTGGCGAATGAGATCCGCGTTGACATCAATTTTAGTGAGAAGCAAACCAATCGGCACCGTCTCGCCGCCAGGCAGCCCGCGAATAAATCGCAGCGCCTGCACCATTCCGTAATCATCATCCGCGGCGTCGCCAATGGTTCCGCTGGCAAGCACTTTGGGATCGATCAACAAAACAATTCCCGCCGCACGTTGCACGTGGTCGATTAATTCCGCGGTGTTGGCGTCCTCGATTTGTTGCACAAAGGCCTTGCGAAAAACTTCACCGGGATAATCCAGACTGACCATGGTGAACGAGTGACCTTGCCACGTGATTTGGAAATCTAAATAAGTAGACTCTTCAGTCGCGGCGGGCCAGCGACGCTTCTCGCTCATTTCCGCCACCGCGTTCAGCAGCGCCAGATGCGTTTTGCCAGAACTTGTTTCCATGTGAAGCGGACCATTGCCATGCCAACATTGCTCATAGAGGCGCGATAAATAAATAGTCTTGCCCGCGCGCGTTCGACCCAACACAACAATTCGATCGCGCGTGGGTTCCTCTCCGCTGCGAAGAACCAATGGTGAAGCGGTGCTACCTGTCGAATCATTCAGTGTTTCGCCGTCAAGACCCAGGTCAATGGTCGCGTCAATGGACAGATCAAACTCGTCCTCATGCGCATGATTGTGTGGTGTGTTGTTTGACATGGATGCCGACTTTGGAGGTGCTCAGCGGGAGGGCAAGTTGGTTAGACTTTGCATTCACCCGCAGAATATCGCCAATGATAAGACTACCTACCAACGCGAGAAAATTTCTATGACCGATCAAAGTCCGTGGAGTGATGGAGCCCCGTCGCTGAAGCCGCAAACACAGGCGGCCAGAAAAACTCTTTCCGTTGGCCTGATTCTTGTGATGCTGACTCTTGGGTTTGGAGCGGGCGTGCTTCTGACTTGGATTGTGAATTGGGCCACGCTTGCCGACAAGGAGCGCGATCGCGCGCGCGCCGTTGCCAACTTGACGGAGGTGGCAACCAAAGTCGATGCGGCTGAGACTTCCGCGCGCGATTCAAAAAAACAAGTAGAGGAGATGCAGAAAAAAATGTCGGACGCCACTCGCCAAGCGGATGAGGCTTCGCGGCAATTGGTTGTTGCGCGCAATGATGCTTCAAGCGTGCGCGCCGAACGCGACGAGGCCCGCGCCTTGGCGACAACGGGTCGCGCGGAATACGACAAATTAAAGGCTTTGGATGCAAATCCAACTTCGTTGCCAACCTCTGATTTGTCCAAGGCAATTGGCGCGCTGAAAACGGTTCGTTGCTCCGCCACCGTTTCATTGCGCACTTCCGTCCCTGGCTTGGATGATGCGACTGCAAAAAATAATCTCACGCAAGCATTGTCAAGCGTTGGCATGACATGTTCCGATCAAAGTCCCGTTGAAATGATGGTGCTCATTTCTTTAAGCGAGGATCAACCTCGACGCGCATTGGCAGTGATGTTGCTGGTGACGCGCGTTATGAAAGTTCCCGGCGAGGCGTTGTCTAGGCAAGTCTCCGTGTGGGAACAGCAGCGCACCAGCATGGTGAATGATGCGTCCGCCTCAACACAAGTTGGATCATTGATTCAGGAACTTGTTGCAACAATGAATGTTGATCTTGCGCCAGCCACAACTCCAGCAGTCGCGCCTGCCAAAACTGCGGCAGTTTCTCCAACCACAACTTCGGTCGCGCCTTCGACAACTCCTGCGGCTACGACTCCAGTAGTTCCACCTGCAGTGCCTTCGAAAGTTGCGCCGACTGCAACTCCAGCTGTTGCGCCAACAACAACTCCCGCAGTTGCGCCAGCCACAACTCCAGCTGTTGTGCCAACAACAACTCCCGCAGTTGCGCCAGCCACAACTCCAGCTGTTGCGCCAACAACAACTCCCGCAGTTGCACCAGCCACAACTCCAGCAGTGCCTCCAGTAGTTGCGCCAACCAAAACTCCTGCAGTTCCTCCTGCAGTTCCTCCAGCGACACCTCCAGTCGCTCCGCCCGCAAATGGAAAGCCATAATCACAACGAAATCAGGCAGCCACGATCGGTTGTCATTCTTGCCGTAGTGGTGGCCGCGCTTGGCTATTTCGTGGACATCTTTGATCTGTTGCTCTTCGCGCT
>CAJACJ010000519.1 GCA_903938205.1 uncultured bacterium | reverse complement strand
GTACCACCCATGCTGTACCAACAACCATGATCCACTTGCGCCGCGGCGATCAAACCAAGAATGGCTGGCGCCAGAAACGGACTCGATCCCACATATTGCAAAAAGTGCTCGCTGAGTTGCTGCAAATGCGGCTCATGAATCCATCGATGCGCCGTTGCGGCAACCGTGCTGTAGAGACGCATGGCCAACACATCGCCCATTAAACCCTTGACGCGCGGAGGCGGCTTGCGGATCAAATCCGAAATGCCCTCAAGATCCTTGTAAAAGAAAACATTCTCGCTTAGGCGATACATGCGGCGACTCCACGCCACAAACTGTTCCCAACCATCGCCAGCATTCGCGCCCGGAAATTGCAAATTCATGGCGCTCTTCATGGCCGCCACATCCGACAGTAAATCTATTTGCGTTCCGTCCTCGTAGAAACATCTCCACTGTGGATCAAGGCGCACCAACTCCAAATAATCCTGCACACGTCGGCCACTGCGCGAAATAATTCCGCGCACCACATCTGGCATGGTGAGAATGGTTGGTCCCATGTCAAACTTGAAACCTTGCTCTTCAAGCACATTCATCTTGCCGCCCAAATGCGCGTTCTTTTCAACCACGGTCACGGCGAAACCTGCGGTGGTTAATTCCACGGCGGAAGAAAGTCCAGCAAGTCCGCCACCAATAATGATGGCCGTTGGCTTGGTCTTGGTGCTGATCATTTGGACAACTCGTTTAGGGGCGGCTTGGTCATTTCTTGTGTTGCTTGCGTCCGATTCTGCGACGTGGTCACTACCTTGTTTTTCCAAGCCACTGGTTTCGCATGGCTCATCCACTGCATGAACTTTGAAAGTCCTTGCACAATCTTGGCTGTGGGAATGTCCGACACTGGAAGCCAGTTGGCCGTTGTCGTTGTGGCAACAGCGCGCGTGAGCTGAAGCAATCCCTCCACTCCACGACTTGTTCCCCAGCCACTTTGCCCAAATCCAGCGATAGCAAGAGCAGGATGGGCCGTGGGCAGAACGCAATCATTCAGAGTGATCACGCTCACACCAAGCCGCGCAGACAATTCGAAATCACGGGTTACGCGTTTTGTGTCGCTTGTAAACACACTCGCGGCAAGATGGTGAGCATGTTGGCGATGAAATCCGATCGCTTGTTCAAAATTTTCCACGGGAACAACCGCCAGCACCGGGCCAAAATAATTTCCCGCCACTAGGTTGGCGCCCACAGGACAATCCACAATCGCAAGCGGCCGCAACCAACCCGCGCGCGCGCCATCAATCACCGCGGAAAGACTTCGACCACCACTCGCAACAGCCTGACGCGCCAAGTCCTCACATCGTTGCGCTGCGGCGTGATCAATCAATTGAAGTGGCTTCGCACCTGCGGCATGCGGAGCCAATGCTTCAAGAAATTTTTTATAACAACCGCGCTGCACAAACACGCGCCGCGGAGCCATGCATGTTTGCCCAGCGTTCATGGTGCACGCCATCCAAATACTTTTGGCGGCCTTGATCATATTTGCGTCTTCAAGCACAAAGGCGGAATCTTGCCCGCTCAGTTCCAACGTGGATGAAGTCAGCGTCTCGGCGCAATGCGCGGCCACGGCCCGTCCTGTGGCGGTTCCACCAGTGAACATGACATGATCAAATCCACCCTCTTCCAAGGCGTCGCGGCCTGCTTGCGGCGATGAATCAAGCACAGTCAACACGCCATCTGGCAAACCACACGCCTGCGCAATATTCAACAACTGCGCTTGACTACGTGGACTTCGCTCCGATGGCTTCACCACAACGGCGTTGCCCGCCACAAGGGCTTGCAACAATTGCACGCCAAGAAGTCCCACGGGATAATTCCATGTTGCGATGATTAAAACGCGTCCCAGTGGAACTCTGCTCACTTGCAATGATCTTCCAATCATCCACCAAGGCCTGCCGCCCATGCGCTGCGTTCTTAAAGTTTTTCGCCCGCGATTTCGGTGCCAGCGAATGGCCGCGATCAACGGCATCAACTCGGTGACATATGCCTCTTCCACTGGCTTTCCAATTTCATCGGAAATTTGTTGAGACATTTCCAAGGCATGAAATGCCACAGCCGCCTCGAACTTGAGCAGCCACGCTTGGCGCGCATTCCAAGGAAAATTTGAATTTATCTGTCTAGACTCAGAAGTAGCCATGAAGATTTTAGTTTAGCCTATGTAATTATTCGATCACCTTGT